>DATGDI010000220.1:0-4246 GCA_035310965.1 Methanomicrobiales archaeon | reverse complement strand
GGACCTCCCGTGGGACAGGGAGTGGAAGACGGTGATCCCGTGGTAGTACAGCCCGAGGCTGAGCAGCCCCCCGATGAAGGATCCGACCTCGGGGATCCAGCCGATGAGGAGTGCGGGCATGGATCCGTAGAGGACGAGCCGGAGAGTCTCCCGCATCCCGCTCCTTCCCCCGAAGAGGAAGACCCAGACATGGAGCCAGGCCCCGTTCAGGAAGACGAGAAGAAAGCTGAAGGCGAAGAGTCCCAGGAAATGAATGAAGAGAGAGACCGGACCGGAGTCCAGGGTCCTTCCCGTCCAGGAGTAGAAAACCGGGAAGGAGGCCATGAGATTTGAGGTGATGATGGAAAGGACCGAGAAAATGGCAAGGAGGACCGCGAAGAACCTGACGGCATGGACGAACGGCTCCTTCTGGAGCAGCCGAAACTCGTACTCGGTGTTCCCGAAGAGGTCGGTGACGAGGCTCGTCCTGAACATCTCCCCGAGGATGCCTGGTCGGGTCCCCGGGGGTACCGGCTTCACCCCTGTCACGGCTGCCGGGGCCGTGAGGATCTGGTGCGCGGGAATGCCATTGATCGTCCGGTACCCGGTGTATTCCTCCAGTTCCTTTACGGCGGCGCTGTGCCTTTCCAGACGCTTTCCCGAGGAAAAATAAACCACAAGGATGAGAATAACCGGAGCAATGATCAGGAGAAGATCGGGAAGATCCACCGATGCGATTCCTCTCCCGAAAAGGAAATTGAGCATGAGGAACGCGATGATCATGAGTACCGCGAGGGCCACCGTGCCCCACACGAGGGACTGAAACGTCCCCTTCAGATTCCGGGCAAGGTCGAGGGCGCAGTCCAGGTGCTCGCAGTCCTTCGCCCCACATTTTGTGATAGAGGGGAAGCCCCCTTTCACCGGATTGACCACCGGGTATTCTCTGACAGTTCCGTCATTCAGCTGGAGTCGCACAGGCATGGGATTCCTGAAGGGATCCTAAGATCTCCCTCCCTGTAACCTTTCCCTCCCGAGAGGCTGAAAAAGAGTGAGGAGTCAGTACCCTCCCCCGCCACCACCGGAACCTCCACCGCCGCCTCCGCCGCCACCGCCACTGTAACCGCCGCCGTAATTATAGACCGGTGGCGTGGTCGGGACCGGGGTCGGGGGCTTCGTGGTCGGGGCGAGGGTCACAACACCGTTGGTGCCCATCACGTACCAGAGCTTATTAAAGCCGTACCCGTTGGCATCCCCCGGGCTCCTGTCACCCGAGTAGTAATACAGGGGCCATCCGAAGTAGGTGACCTGTATCAGCCCGTCAGATCGGCCAAACACACCAAAGTCGTCCGCCCGGAGCGGGGGGGAGACCTGGATCGCGGTAGCATTGAAGGGGGGCCAGGTCGCGGCGCAGGAACCGGTGCAGTAGGTGGTCCCGTACCCGGGGCTGTCCCGGGCGAAGTAATAGAGCGTTCTCTCGTTCGCATCGGTGAGGATCTGGCCGTGCTGCGGGTTCGCGGCCACCCTGACGGTGTCGGGAACCGGGGTCGGCGTGACCGGTGCGGGGGCCGGAGTCGCCGGCTGGGTGCACCCTGCAAAGAGTACCGCTCCTGCGACGGACAGGAGGATGAAGGCGGTTACCCATCTCTGCATGGGATTGGAGGCGTGGTGCATAGAACTCGCCTGTAAGAGGAGGGAAAAATGGGGAGGAGTTCAGTACCCGCCGCCACCGCTCGAGTAGGGGGGCGTGGTCGGAACGGTGGTGGTCGGGGTGAGGGTCACAACCCCGGTCGGGCTCATCACGTACCAGAGCTGGAGGATGCCGTACCCGTTCGTATCGCCGGCGGCCTTGTCACCCGCGTAGTGGTAGAGGGGCCATCCCATGTAGCTGACCTGCATCTGGCCGTCCGACCGGGTGAAGGTCGCGAAGTCCCCCGCCGAGAGCGGCGCCGAGACCTGGATCGCCGCGGTTGAGAAGGGCGGCCAGGTGGAGGCACACGAACCCGTACAGGCGGTCCTCCCGGCTCCCCGGGCATCCCGGGCGAAGTAGTACAGGGTCATCCCGCTCGAGTCGGTCAGGATCTGGCCGTACCGCGGGTTGGAGGTAACCTTGACGCTGTCGGGCGCCGGGGTCGGCGCCGCCGTGGTCGGGGCGGCGGTCGCCACCGTGGTCGGGACCGGGGTCGTCGGATAGGTGGTGGGCTGGGTGCAGCCCGCGAAGAGGACCGTTCCTGCGAGGAACAGGAGGATACAGGCGATTGCCATGTTTCTCATAGAGACACGTCCTTTGTCCGCGGAAGGCAGGGATTTTCGCCTATTTATACCTGTTCTCACCTTTCAGAAAATGGAGGGACCTGCGGGATTCAGGGTTTCTGCACCCCGGGAACGAACCGCTTCGCGATCCAGGCGACGATAATCCCGGCAAGGATGAGGACGAGGAGGGCCGCCGCGCCGGTGAAGAGGCTCTCGAGGAAGGCCTGCCGGAGATACAGGGTACCGAGGGCGATCCCGAAACACCCGATGAGAGCACCGGCCGCGATGGCCCCCATCACCTCCCGGCGGCTCATGCCGAGAAGCCTCCCCACGATGGAGCCGCGGACCCCGCCGCTCCCGAAGAAGGGGACCATGACCATGAGCATGATCCCGAAAAAGTAGAGCCCGGTGAGCCAGGGCCTGCCGGCGAGGAACTCCCTCCCGCCCCCGATGAACCGCCGGATCCAGGGGCCGAGCACGGGGATTCGTTCGGCGAGGTCGAAGTTCCAGACCATGAAGAGCCCCACCTCGACGTCGACGAGAGCGATGGAGGCGGCCACCGCCCACCAGGGGTACCCGAGGAGGATGCCGGCCGGGATCACCGTCTCCTTCCCGGCGGGCGGGAGCTCGTAGATGACCATGAGGGTGGCGATAAAGGCCATGGTCCCGGCGCCGAAGGCAAGGAGAAGAACGAGCAGGTGGAGGGCGAGGAGGAGGAAGGGGAGGGCAAGACGGAGCCCCCGGTCCGGAACCGGTTTCTCCGAAAAAATGGGGGCTGAGTCATCCCCCCAGGCCTCAGCCATGGGGTTACTTCCCCGGGTTCTTTCCCTTCGCCTGGCCGGCCAGATAGGCATTCACGGCGGCGGTTATGGCGACGACCTCCCTCCCCCCCCGGAGAGAGGCGGCGAGGGTCTGCATCCGGGTCTCCTCCTCCCGGACGTAGCGCTCCAGGGTGTCGAGGACCCCCTCCTCCTTCAGGAAGTGGGTGTGGGTGTTCCCCTTCACGAACTGGGGGTGGTGCATGAGGGCATGGTGGAGGGGAAGGGTCGTCTTCACCCCGAGAATGACGTACTCGTAGATGGCCCGTCGCATCCGCTGGATGGCTTCCGATCGATCGGATCCCCATGCCGTCAGTTTCGCGATGAGGGAGTCGTAGAGGACCGGGATGGAGTAGCCCATGTGGATCCCCGAGTCGAGCCGGATGCCGGGCCCGCCCGGCGACCGGTACCGGGTGATCTTCCCCGGGTCGGCCTGGAAGTTCTTCAGGGGGTCCTCGGCATTGATCCGGCACTCGATGGCATGCCCCCGGATGGAGACCTCGTCCTGGGTGAAGGGGATGTCATGGCCGGCGGCGATGGCGATCTGCTGCTTCACGATGTCCACCCCCGTGATAAACTCGGTGATGGTGTGCTCCACCTGGAGCCGGGTGTTCATCTCCATGAAGAAGTAGTTCCCGCCGGAGTACAGGAACTCGACGGTCCCCGCGTTCGTGTACCCCGCGGTCTTCGCCACCCGGACGGCGGACTTCGACATCTTCTCCCGCAATTCCGGGGTCATGATGGGGCAGGGTGCCTCCTCCACGAGCTTCTGGTGCCGGCGCTGGATGGAACACTCCCGGTCGTAGAGGTGGACGGTGTGGCCGGAGGAGTCGGCAAGGACCTGGAACTCGATGTGCCGGGGCCGGACCAGGTACTTCTCGATGAAGACCGTGGCATCCCCGAAGGCCGACTGGGCGATGCGCATGGAGCCCGAGAGGGCCGGGCCGAGCTCGGACGGGGTGTTCACGATGTTCATCCCTATGCCCCCTCCGCCCCCCGAGGCCTTCACGATCACGGGGTAGCCGATCTCGTCTGCCACCTTCGCGGCCTTCTCCATGGTGGTCCCCTCCTCGGTCCCCGGGAGGACGGGCACCCCCGCCTTCCTCATCATCCTCTTCGAGCCGATCTTGCTCCCCATGGCCTCGATGGTCTTCCAGTGGGGGCCGATGAAGATGAGCCCCTCGGACTCCACGAGTTTC
>DATGDI010000219.1:0-4033 GCA_035310965.1 Methanomicrobiales archaeon | reverse complement strand
ATGGCGACGACGATCACCGAGAGGATGAGGGTCCGCGCCGATCCCACCAGGGAAAGGATGGTCCCCTGCACCTGGGCCATGGTCACCACCTGGATGTCGGGGATCTGCTCCATTTCGGTGGAAATATCCGAGATGCTCCCGATGTCCTTCAGTCTGACCGCAATAGCCGTGATCTTCCCCTCCAGACCGAAGATCCTCTGGGCCTCGGCGAGCGGCACGAAATGGAAGTTGTCATCCTGGCCCCCGGTCCTTTCGAGGATCCCCACGACGGTGAAGGGTTCGCGGTCTTTCCCGAAAGGGAGCACAGATCCCACCTCCAGCCCCTCCTCCGCGGCGAGGTCACTCCCGACGAGCATCACCCTGCTCTCCCCATCGGAGAAGAACCTGCCCTTCACACTCCATCCCGGCTTCAGGCCCGGGATATCGCTGCCCTGGATCCCGTACACGACGTGAGGGGTCCCGTTCTTCACGAACTGCTGGAGGAGCATCGGGGCAGCGAGCTCGACACCGTCCAGGGCCCGGACCCGGGCCAGGTCATCCCCCGAGAGGTACTTGGGGATGACCCCGCCGTGGAGGATGAGTGAGGCCGCTTCGTACGGGCATCCCTTGGGCACCGCGAGGAGGTGGACTCCGAGGCCCTTCATCTCCCGGTTCAGGGACTGTTCGTAGCCGGCATCGAAGGCAAGAAGGGAGAAGAGGACCGCGACCGCGATGGCCACTCCCGTGATGGTGAGAAGCGTCCGCCCCCGGCGGCGTCTCAGGTTCTTCACCGCGAGGGAAAGGTGGTTCATGGGTAGACCTTGCCGCCCACCTCAACCTTCTCCCCGAAAATCCTGGGCGTGTTGTCGCGGATGGCCACGGTCCCCGTGACCACGGCCTTTTCTCCTCCCAGCTGGGGAATGATGAAGTTGTGAGGCTTCAGGTCCACGTAGATAGTACCCGAGCCGTCATCGAGGTTGAACCAGCAGCCCGAACCGCATTCGAGGACAATCTTCCCCGAGATGGTCACCGTGCGGTTCTCGTAGGCGGTGGGATTCTCAATGATAGAACCGATGCTCGTTATCTTTTTTCCCGTGTCCGCTCCCACGGAGGAGGACGTACCGGGACCAGCCTGAGAGAGGCAACCGGCCGAGAATACCGCGAACAACAGAGCAGGGACAAGGATCGCCGTCGCCCACAGGAGCCCGGACGGCTTACCACGTATCGGTTGTATACGCATGAAGATCAGCATCCCGTCAGAATCCGATGAACCGGTCCCTGTACTCTGCAGGACCGGCCTGAATTATCACAATTGTGAAAAGGTACTTCCATGACCGTTTATACCTTGGTCTTGCGGCAAACTCATCCCGCTCCGCAACCCTGCCTCCCCCGGCGTGATCCCACGCCAGTTTTTTGGTTGAACGGGGGCCGGGAGATATCATTATAAACAGGGATGACGAGTGTACTGGTGCAATTCACAATTGTGAACTCCCCTGCCATGACAACTGGTAATAAGGAGGAGAGCCCTGGGATCGGCACATAGCGCCTGGCCCGGAACGCGAGGAAAGGAATGTCGCAGATCTACGGAGACATCACGGAGACGGTCGGAGGGACGCCCCTCGTCCGGATCAACCGGCTGACCGAGGGACTGGAGGCCACCGTTGTGGCAAAGCTCGAGTCCTTCAACCCCATGAACAGCGTCAAGGACCGCATCGGCCTCTCCATGATCGAGGCGGCGGAGAAGGAGAACCTGATCGGGAAGGACACTACCATCCTCGAGCCCACGAGCGGGAACACCGGGATCGCCCTCGCCTTTGTCTGCGCCGCCCGCGGGTACCGGCTCACCCTCGTGATGCCCGAGACGATGTCGGTGGAGCGGCGGAAGATCGTGAAGGCCTTCGGCGCCGAACTGATCCTCACCCCGGGCTCAGAAGGAATGCGCGGGGCGGTCTCCCGCGCCGAGAAGATGGCCGCAGAGAACCCCCATTACATCTATATCCCCCAGCAGTTCCGGAACCCGGCCAACCCGGCCATCCACAGAAGGACCACCGCTGAGGAGATCTGGCGGGATACCGACGGGAAGGTGGATGCCATTGTCTCAGGGGTCGGCACCGGTGGCACCATCACCGGGACCGCGGAGATCATCAAGCCCCGGAAGCCCTCTTTCCTCGCCATCGCGGTGGAACCCGTTGAATCCCCGGTCCTCTCGGGCGGAAAACCCGGGCCCCATAAGATCCAGGGGATCGGTGCCGGCTTCGTCCCGGACGTCCTCCGGCGGGATCTCCTCGACGAGATACTCCAGGTCTCGTACCCTGATGCGGTCGCCACCTCCAGAAGGCTCGCAAAGGAGGAGGGCATCTTTGCCGGGGTGTCCGCGGGGGCGGCGATGACCGCTGCTCTCAGGGTTGCCGCACGCCCTGAGATGAAGGGGAAGCTTATCGTGGCAATCCTCCCCGACAGCGGCGAGCGGTACCTCTCGACCGAGCTCTTCGAGGCATGAGCAGGAACGAACCATGAGTGTCAGTGAGGATATCAGGAACGTCTTCGCCCGGGACCCGGCAGCACGCTCGACCATCGAGGTATTTTTCTGCTACCCGGGGCTCCATGCGGTCTGGTTCCACCGGTTCAACCACTGGCTCTGGACCCACAGACTGCTCTTTGCGGCCCGGTTCTTTTCCCACATCTCCCGGTTCCTGACGGGGATCGAGATCCATCCCGCGGCGAAGATTGGGAAGAGGGTCTTCATCGACCATGGGATGGGAGTGGTCATCGGGGAGACCGCTGAGGTGGGGAACGATGTCCTCATCTACATGGGGGTAGTCCTCGGCGGGACAGCCCTCGAGAAGGTGAAACGCCACCCAACCATCGAGGACGGTGTCGTCATCGGCTCCGGGGCATCGGTGCTCGGTCCCATCACCGTGGGGAAGGGAGCGAGGATCGGTGCAGGGGCGGTCGTGGTCCGGCCCGTACCTCCCGGCGCGACCGTGGTGGGCGTCCCAGGCCGGATAGCCGGACCGGAATGCACCCCGAAGAAACCCGACCCCGTGCACGGGGACATGCCCGACCCGATGCTCAGGGTCATCTCCCGGCTCCTGGACCGGCAGAACCAGCTCGAGGAGCGGCTCCGGAGCCTGGAGATGGCGCAACCCCCCGTCTCTGAGGAGGAATCAGGAGAGACGATCCTCGTCGAAACCGAGGTGAGGAGGGCCCTTTCCGAGGTCATCGACCCGGAGGTCGGGATAGACATCATCGACCTTGGCCTCGTCAAGCAGGTCCGGGTCACGGACCACCGCGTGGAGGTGGATCTGGTCCTCACCACGACCGGCTGCCCCCTGGTGAACTACCTCACCGAGCAGGTGAAGAAGCGGGTGATGACCGTCCCCGGCATCGAGGCGGTGGATGTGAAGATCCTTGACGAGCCCTGGGACTGGGACCGGTTCGTCACCCCAAAAGGAGTCCTGAAGGAAATCTGAGGAGATCCGGCACCAGGAGAGAGCCCCCAAATGAAGTCCGACGAACAGAAACGGCAGGACCAGGGCCCCGTCGTACCGTTGTCTAATGGAGAGGAGAGTAACCGGGGGGCTCCACCGGACGGGACCGTTACGCAGGATCCTCTCCGTCAAAAGGCGAATCGCTACAACCGCCAGCTCCTCCTCCCGGAGATAGGGGTGGAGGGGCAGCGACGACTCGGGGAGAGCCGGGTGACCATCGTCGGGATGGGAGCCCTCGGAAGTTGTGCCGCCGGCACCCTCGTACGGGCAGGAGTAGGAAAGGTCGTCCTCATCGACCGTGATCTCGTGGAGCTTCACAACCTGCAGCGGCAGGTCCTGTATACCGAGGAGGACCTTGACCGTCCGAAGGCGCTCGCTGCCAGTGAGATCCTGAAAAAGGTCAATACTACAGTTGAGATAGAGGCTCATGCAGTCGACCTGAACCCATCGAACGCCGAGGAGCTCCTCAAGGATTCTGACGTGGTCCTTGACGGGACCGACAACCTCCAGACCCGGTTCCTGGTCAACGATGTCTGTGTGAAACACCGGATCCCCTGGATCTA
>DATGDI010000218.1:0-1666 GCA_035310965.1 Methanomicrobiales archaeon | reverse complement strand
CCGGTTGCGAACCCCAGCCGAAAACCGACCCCCCTGAACTCGGGGGAATACCCGCCCCCCGGGTCCGTGCCGGCCGGCAGCATATCCTCGAGACCGCCTTCGGCCTTGTTTCCTCAACACCCGAGGTCAGGTACCTGATGTCCTTCTTCGTCCGGATGAGGTACTGCCCGGAAACGGATTCGTGCCAGGTCGTCATCCAGCCGCACTACAGCCCGGCCGGCGAATACGACGGGGAGATCAGGAACGAAATCGTGGCCCCCCTCTCGCGACAGATCCGGGCATCCCTCGGGGGGAAGATCTCGAGGAAAACCTGCGCATACATCGCCTCCGCCTCGGCGAAGGACGAGGACAAGCTCGCGGATCTCTTTATCCTGTACTTCTTTGCCGGCGAGGGGCCGGGCACGCCCGGAGACCATATCTGGGGGGTCTACCAGATGAACCTGGCCTTCCGCACCTTCGCACCGGAGATGGAGGAGATTGCCGTGAATTCCCTCGAGAGATGCCTCTGCGTCATCCAGCAGGGATAAGAATCATCCTTTCCAGAGAATCCCGTCCTCGCCCCCGGCGCTGCCCCGGGTTCAATCCTTTTTTTTCTCTTCGGTGATGGATTCGCCAAAGACACCCATCCGGGCATCAGCCCGGTAGGCTTCATACCGTCCCATGACCCTCGCCGGGGCGGTATTCGCATAACAGTAGGCACAGAGGTGGGGGCAGGTGGCGTACTGCCCGATGTCCTTGGAGACAACGCAGCCGCATGCCCGGCGCTGGCCAGGATCCTTCAGGTGCGGGGGCACCGGGGAGGTCTCCCGGGAACCGGAGGGAGTCCCCTGATCCGGAACATCCAGGAACCGGCCGAGGACCGGATCTCCAGCGAACTCCCGGAGAAGGACTTCCCGGGAGATGCAGTTTCCGGCCCCGATCCCGAAACGGGAGAGGTCCCTTTTCTCTCCGCAGGCGGATATCGTGAGGCCCCATGACCTGTTCAGCTCCTGGAGACCCGTGGCGAGTTCCCTTTCCTCGGCGGGTGAGAATTCCCTGATATCCCCGAACCCCCGGTTCCTGAGGAGCCGGGCCACCCTCGGGTACCTCGCGATGTCGATGAAGGAGATGATCATCCGGTCCGTGAAGGGGGCGATGGCATCACCCACCCGGCCGATTCGGTCCAGCAACCCTTTCACGCCAAGGGACCCGGACAGGAGGAGGGGATCCCATCTCCAGGCTACCCGCCCCTTTCCCGCCATCCGGGAGATCGCCTGGAAGGTCCGGATGCGGTCCTCCAGAGGGGGAATATTCGGCTCGGCCCTTTCGGCCTCATAGTCGTTCAGGGTGAAGAGCACCAGGTACCGGTTCCCGAGCCGCTCCAGCTCGGCGAGATGGGGGAGGAAAGGCTCAGGGTTCTTGGACCAGAAGACAAAGACCCGGGCATCCCCGAAGGAGACGTACATCGGAATACCGTTCCAGGGATTGATCCACTTCGCATATCCCTTCCCGAGGCGATCCATGAACCAGTCGCCGTAGAAGGCGGGGATGTCCGTCGATCGCGATGCCGAGATGATGAGCGGGGCGATGGCCTCGACCGCGCGGCTGGGGGGAGATCCCTCTTCCCCGGGGCCTTTCTGTGCACCATCCGGAACCCGGATTTTAACCCTCGGCCAGCCCTGCCATC
>DATGDI010000217.1:0-1528 GCA_035310965.1 Methanomicrobiales archaeon | reverse complement strand
AGGGTCCTGGCGTTATCGCGCAGAAATCCCAGGAAGTAACGGAGGTGCAGCTGGTTTACGGCCTGTCCCGAGGGGGACTTGAACAGGGGGTTGTTGACCGAAAAACGGAACTGTACCGCAGGGAATGCGGCAAAGGGCCTCGAGGTGAACTCTTTCTCCCCCTCGGTGTAGAAGATCGTCACCCCCGGGTAAGGGCTTCGGAACTCGATCCGGAAGCGGTCCGTCTTGCGGAAATAGAACCGGAAGTCGTAGCGTTCGAGCTCCCTTCCTGACTCGAAATAGATCCCTTCGATATCGCAGGCGTAGGAGCGGAGCTTGCCGTATGCCTCCTCGATCCGGTTTGCCACCTCGAGGATCCGCTCCCGGTCCGTACCGCCCTGGGCCCGGCAGTCCGGGGGATGCAGGGTCAGCAGGGCTATTGCAATCATCAGGATGCAGCGCTTCATCTCACCTGAACACGAAGTAATGCTCGAACAGACCCGGTTCATCAAAAAGGGTCCGCCCCGACAGGGTGATGGCGTGGTGGCCCCGCTGCCTCATGCTCCCGATGGAAGGAATGCCCGTGGGGAAAAAGATAAACCGCTCGACCCTCCCGGAGCCTTTGGCAATGCCCTCGGCGTCGAAGATGCTTGCGCCCCGGTCGTCCCCCCGGGGCAGGCCCTCCAGCATCTCGTAGGGGAGCAGCTCATAGGGAGTGCCTTCGGGCGGGGGTGCCAGGGCCAAAAGCCTCTGGACCTGGTGCCATCCCGAGATGATCCGTACGGCGGGGGATTGCCCCGCCGCCATCGCCGGGAGTCCCTGGGGGGCGAAGGGGTCGTTTCCGTAATAGCGCTGGATCGTCCGGAGCACCCGGTCCTTCGCCGGGATGAATGCGTGATAGCAGCCGCAGTTGTTCATGAGATCGATCATGAACAGCCGTCCCCCTGGTTCGAAGGACAGGCGAAGGGTGAGGCCGTCGAGACGGCCGTGCTCGATTGAGGGCGCCCGGTCTCCCGCCCGGGCCGCATACCAGAAGACATAGTTGATCTGAAGGACCGGTTCGCCCTTCACGCGGGCATGGGAGAGGTAATAATAGACCGCGGGCTTGTCCCCGTCGACGGTCAGTTCATCGCCCTTCCAGGAGATCCTCCCGACCCGGTCATAAGGGGCTGCCTCGTCCTGGATGATGACAGGCGCGTAGTGCAAGGCCATCTCCCTTGCCTCGCCGGCGGAGGGCCTGGGGGTGCCCAGGGGATTTCTCCGCGAGGCCGCGATCACCTCGCGGGCATCCCTGCCGGTGCCCTGCGGCGGCCTGTAGACACGCAGCGTTCCCTCCACGGGGAGTTTTTCGTAAGGCATTTCGTACCAGGCGCGGAAGCGTTCGCGCACCCTCTCGGTGATTTTGTACTCGGGGATCGTGACCAGGGGATAGAGCCCGGCGATCCGCAGGGCATTGGAGTACTCGTCGAGGACCTCGACACGGGGCGTGAGCACCTCGTAAAAATCGGGCCGTACCCGCTCGGCATCGTAAAGAGACTGCGAACAGGCC
>DATGDI010000216.1:0-7838 GCA_035310965.1 Methanomicrobiales archaeon | reverse complement strand
TCGAGTGCGGTGATCTTCCTCGGGCTCTACTCCGCCTACTTCCTCACCCTGGAGGTCGCGGCGCCCGGGTACGTCCAGAGGGTTTGGGACCTCCGGGTGCTCTCGGGAGTGAGCCTTCTCGGGATTCCCCTGGAGGAGCTCGGCTTCGGCTTCGCCTTCGGGTTCTTCTGGTCCGGCGTGTACGAGTACGCCCTCGGGTTCCGGGTGAGGAGGAAGGAGGAGAAAGCCTCCTCCCGGCCCCCTGCCTACGGGGAGTAGACGGCGACGGGAGACCCGGGGGCGATCCATCGGTATAAAGAGAGGACGCCCCCCATTATCTCCCGTGAAGGGGAGGCTTGACGGATCCTCGGTTCTCCTGGGGCCGGACGGGATGGTTCTCCACGAGCAAGGCGGTTTCGGCAGGGTGGAGCGGGCCGGCCTCAGGCTCTCCCCGGAGGAGGCCCTGTACCTTGTCCACCGCGAGAAGGTAGAGGTGGAGGGATACCCCTTCGAGGCTCTCCTCGGGGCCTTTGCGGACCGGCCCGGCCTCTTCCGGAGCTTCCTCGTGTACCGGGACATCAGGGAACGCGGATACGCGGTGCAGCCGGGGCTTGACCATTACCGCCTCTTCCGGAGGGGCGAGCGGCCGGGGACGGGCAGGTCGAGGCTCCTCGTCCGTGTCCTCTCCGAGCGGGATCTCGTCGATTTCGAGGTGATCCGGAGCGAGGTGGAGACCTCCGGCCACATGCGCAAGGACCATGTCCTCGCCGTAGTAGATGACGAGGGGGAGCTTACGTACTACGGGGTGAAGGTGACCGACCTGGCCAGGGTCTCGGAACCGCCGGTCAGCGAGCCCTGCGAGGGCCGGCTCTTCGGGACCACGGTCGTTCTCCCCGGCCCGATCCCTGCCGGGGTGAGGGACGCGTGGTTCGGGACGCCCCTCGACGAGGGAAGGCTCATCCTCTCGCCGGTCGAGGCCCTCTACCTGATGCGCCGGGGCGCCCTCGTCCTCCCGGGTGAGGCCGGGCCCCTTTCCCCGGAGGCGTACCTGGAACGTACCCTGCCCTCGGACCCCGAGCTCGCAGAAAAGGCCGCGGTGTACGCGGACCTGAGGGACCATGGCTACATCCCGCGGACGGGTTACAAGTTCGGCCACCACTTCCGGGTGTATGCCGGGGACCGGAGCCACTCAGACCTCCTCGTCCAGGCAAGCCCACCCGCACAGATGCCCGCTGTCTCCGTGATCTCCCGCTCGGTCCGGCTCGCCCATTCCGTGAAAAAGAAGATGTTATTTGCCTGCGTACACCACTCAGGCATCCGGTACATCGAGTTCGGGAGGATGAAACTGTGAAGGGAGAGGGGGCCGGGGAGGCGGGGAAGGCGGTCAATCCCTGGGGGAACAGCCAGGCCCAGGACTACCAGGCCATCTTCTCGGAGTTCGGCATCGAGCCCATCTCCACCGTGATACCCGAGCTGCCCGAGCTCCCCCCCTTTATCCGGCGGGGGATCGTGGTCGGCCACCGTGATTACCAGGCCATCGCACGGGCGATCCGCGAGGGAACCCCCTATTACGTGATGACCGGGTTCATGCCCTCGGGACATCCCCACCTCGGGCACCTCATGGTGATGAAGGAGGTCGTCTGGCACGTCCGGCAGGGGGCGACGGGCTACATTGCCATTGCCGACCGGGAGGCCCACGCCGTCCGGGGCATCTCCTGGGAAAAGTGCCGGGAGTACGGCCGGGAGTACCTCCAGCTCCTCCGGGCGCTCGGCTACGAGGGGACGAGCTACTACCAGAGCGAGAACCACCCCCTCCACGGCCTCGCCTTCGAGGCATCCACGAAGGTGAACTTCTCGGAGCTCTCGGCCATCTACGGCTTCGGCCCGGACACCTCCCTCTCCCACGCGGAGAGCGTCATCACCCAGGTGGCCGACATCCTCTTCCCCCAGGTGGACCGGGGCCCGGCCCCGACCGTGGTCCCCGTGGGGGTCGACCAGGACCCCCATCTCCGCCTGACCCGGGGGATCGCCCACAAACTCCGGATGTTCACCGTCGAGGACCGGGACGGGTACGTCTCGGTCAGGGGGAAGAACGCCCCGCCGGAGGCGGTGGAGGCCGTCCATGCGGCCTTCCCCGGTTCGAAAAAGTTCGAGGGACACGTGGACATCCGGGGCTGCCCCCTCCGCGACGTGGAGGAGCGGGCGAGGGAGATCGAGAGGGAGCACGGGGGGTACGGGTTCTTCATCCCCAGCTCGACCTACCACATCTTCATGCCCGGCCTCCAGGGGGGGAAGATGTCCTCCTCGGTTCCCGAGAGCCTCTTTTCCTTCGGGGAAAAAGACGAGGACATCGCGAGGAAGGTGAAGAACGCCCTCACCGGGGGGAGAATGACCGTGGAGGAGCAGAAACGGCTTGGCGGGGAACCGGATAAGTGCTCCATCTTCCTCCTCGACCTCTTCCACCTGGTGGAGGACGACCGGGAGCTCGAGGAGATCCGGAGGGCCTGCCGGGAGGGACGCCTCCTCTGCGGTCCCTGCAAGAAGGCGGCCCTGGACCGGGTCTGGGCCTTCCTCCGGGATTTCCGGGAGAGGATGGATGCCGCCGCGCCGGGAGGTGGGTAAACCGTGGACCTGACCGCGAACGAGAAACGGCTCCTCGCCTCCCTCGGGAAGAGGAGGCGGGCTGACCCCGCCGGGCTTGCATCGGACCTGGGGACGACGGAGGAGGCGGTCCTCCAGTACGCCCGCCTGCTTGCTGACCGGGCCCTCGTAGCGATCCAGAAGGAGGTAAGGAAGAGCTACACCCTCACCGAT
The DNA here is from genome assembly GCA_035310965.1 of Methanomicrobiales archaeon. GTDB lineage: Archaea > Halobacteriota > Methanomicrobia > Methanomicrobiales > JACTUA01 > JACTUA01. The sequence continues at coordinate 5,045 of DATGDI010000216.1, read as the reverse complement.
GAGGGGAAGGAGTACCGGGAGAAGGGTCTCCCGGAACGCCAGCTCCTGGAGAGCTTCGGGGAGAGCATCCCGATAAAGGATCTCCAGAGGAATCCCCATGCGAAACTCGGGATCGGGTGGATGAGGAAAAAAGGATGGGTGACCATCAGGGACGGGGTCGTGACAAAGGCCGGGACCCCGCCCCCCGGACCCGATGAGAACGCCCTCCGCTCGCCCGGATCCGGCGGTGACGGGATCCGTGCCCTCGTGGATCGCGGGCTTCTCACCGAGAGGGAGGAGGCCGCGTACGAAATTCTCCTCACCCCCGCCGGGGAGGAGGCCCTTTCAGCCGGCCTCGGTACAGGCGAGGAGGTGGGGACCCTCACCCGGGAGCAAATCCTTTCCGGGAGCTGGAAGGGACTCCCCCTCAGAAAGTACCGGCTGGAGACCCATCCGAAGCCCGTGATCCCGGGCAAGGTGCATCCCTACCAGCGGCTCATGAGCGAGATGCGGGAGATCCTCCTCGACATGGGGTTCACCGAGCTCTCGGGGGGACTCGTCCAGTCGGCCTTCTGGAACTTCGATGCCCTCTTCCAGCCCCAGGATCACCCGGCCCGGGAGATGCAGGACACCTTCTATCTCGATGATTGCGAGCCCCTCCCGGCGGGATATGAGCGGGTGAAGGCGGCCCATGAGAACGGGGCCGGGACCGGATCGACCGGCTGGGGTGGCACCTGGTCCGGGGCGAAGGCGGAGCAGTGCGTGCTCAGGACTCACACCACCCTCCTCTCCATCCAGCACCTCGCCGCGAACCCGAAGCCGCCCGTGAAGGCCTTCTGCATCGGCAGGGTGTACCGGCGCGAGGCCATCGATCCCACCCACCTCCCGGAGTTCGAGCAGCTCGAGGGGATCGTGATGGACGAGGGGGTGAACTTCACCCACCTTCTCGGGTACCTGACCGAGTTTTACCACCGGATGGGCTTTTCCGGGGTCCGGTTCCGGCCCGGGTATTTCCCGTACACCGAGCCCTCGGTGGAGCCGGAGGTCTTCGTCGAGGGCCTCGGCTGGGTGGAGCTCGGCGGGGCCGGGATCTTCCGCGAGGAGGTCACCCGGCCGTGGGGGATCGAGCACCCGGTCCTTGCCTGGGGTCTCGGCATCTCGAGGGTTGCCATGCTCACCCTCGGGTTAAAGGATCTCCGGCAGCTCTACCGGTCCGATATCGCCTGGATCCGGGAGAGCCCGGTGCGAAGGAAGGCGTAGCCCGAAGGCCTTCTCCCCGGCGACAGGCCGCTTTTTATACCATGCTCCCCGAGTATCTCCCATGGCGCAGGGGGAAAGGAATCCGTCGATCCGGGTGCCCCACCGGGTCTACGAGCTCCTGGGGGATCCCGGGCTCGCCGAGTTCATGGAGATGACGAGGGAGAACCATGAGCGGGGCTTCGTGATGCTCGAGAGTCACCTTCTCCACGAGTCGGACCGGACGGGGGACCGGCGGTACGGGGACCTCCTGGAGTGGTTGAGGAAGCACAGGCAGGAGTTCTTCTTCGGGGTCTCCCGCGGGTTCGAGGATGCCCGGTGAAGGTACCCGAAGGCTCGGAAGAGAAGAAACAATTCTAATATATATCCATTCGATGTACTGCTAGCTCAAAGACCGGCCGACCCCCCATGAATGCCAGGATCAAGGTTCCCCCGGATGTTTTTGAGGTCCTCGAGACCCTGAGAGCCGGAGGGTTCCTCGATATCGCAAGGAAAGAGAAGGAGAAGGGGTTCCTGATCGCCCTCACCCACTGCAAGTTCGAGTATGAGAAGAAGAAGGATGCGAAGTTCATGAATACCTACGAGTGGCTGAAGAGGCACAAGCACGAGTTCTTCTGGGGGGTTCTCGACGGGTTCGAGATCGGCGGGTAATACCGGGGAACCTGAAGAGAATGGACGAATGCCCGTGCGTTTTTCCGCGGGGAGGGGGATGAGACATGGACGAACCTGATGCCTGCCCGGTCATGGCCCGTTATGCCATCAAATCGGGGGTTCCCCTCATCGGGCTCGGTATCCTCCTGATCCTTTCAGGCTTTATCGGGCTCATCGTCCCGGGTATCCCCGTACCCCCCTTCCCCGTCCCGGAAATCTTCGCCGGCTTCGGCCTCTTCCTCATCTGGGCCGGGCTTGCGAAATAGCGAACCGGGGAGCAGATCATGCGTCCTTCCACGAACGACAGTGAACCTGCGGTGGCTCATGCGAGAGAATTAATCTCCGTCCTCGTCTCGCACCCGGATCCCGAGGCACGGGTGCGGGCCGCTTCGGGGCTTGGCGGGATCGGCGGCAGTGTGGCGTTACACGCCCTCGCCGGGGCCCTTCACGATCCGGAAAAGAACGTCCGGCGGGAGGCGGCCCTGGCCCTCGCTACCATCGGCGAACCGGCCATCGATACCCTCGTCAGGGCACTCGGGGACGGGGACTGGGTTACCCGGTACCGTGCGGCAGAGGCCCTGGGGTCCATCAGGGACGGCCGCTCGGTCTCTGCTCTCCTCCGGGCTCTCGGTGACGAGCGGGACCATGTCCGGTACATGGCGGCGAAGGGCCTCGGGAGGCTGGGGGACAGGCAGGCGATGGGCCGGCTCTCCGCGGCCCTCGCAGACGAGAACGAGTTCGTCCGCCGCGCTGCGAGGGAGGCCCTCGCGGGGCTCACGTAAAATCCGCCTCCTACAACCGGCAGACGATCACCGAGAGGTTGTCGGTGCTCCCGCCGGAGATCGCGGCATCGATGAGGGCAAGGGCCGCCTCGCGGTTTCCCGGGGAGAGGGCGATCTCCCGGAACCGGTCCGGCTCGATGAAGTCATGGATCCCGTCGGACGTGAGGACAAGCACTCCTCCTCCCGCGTTCATGTCCGAGATATCAGGTACGCATCCCCTCTCCAGGCCGAGGGCCCGGGTGATGATGTTGGCCTGGGGATGGCGGATCGCCGCCCGTTCCGAGAGTTTCCCCGAATCGATGAGCTGCTGGAGGTAGCTGTGATCCTTCGTGTGCCAGCAGGTGTTCCCGTGGATGACATAGGCCCGGCTGTCGCCGAGGTTCCCGATGGTGCACCGCCCGTCCTGGGAGGCGATGCATGCGGTGAGGGTCGTCCCGGAGTTGACCCCCTGTTCCCGGTTGTAGCTCACGATCCGCATGTTCGCCTCGGCAAAAATCTGGAGGATCAGAAGTTCGGGATCGGAGGAGGAGAGAGTGGGGGCATCGATCCTTTCAAGCTCCGCAATGGCGAACTCGCTCGCCACCTCCCCCCGGGCATGCCCCCCGAGGCCGTCCGCAATCCCGAACACGAAAAAGTCCCCGACAGACCGGGCGGAGATGGAGTCCTCGTTCACCTCCCTCCCGCCCTTCTCCGAGACGGCAAAGAAGCCGGAATCCTGCAGACGGACCACCCGGGAAGGCCTGACCCTTCACTCCTGATGGTTGCCCGCAAGCGGTAAAAAGGCTTGTCCGGTCCGGCATCCCGGGCCGACCGGTTCTCACGGGACTCTTCCGGGACCCGTCCCATACCTATAAATCCCCTGGTTTCCCTGTCTCGTGTGAAGATCCCGGACTTCTCTCATCCAGGTAATGGAGCCGGCCGGGATCGTTGAATCACGGGGGGGGAGGAAAACGATGGACGAGAATATCCTGCCTCTTCGCCAGGTCCTCCGGGAGACCCGGCTCGATCTGCTGGAGAGGGAGAATGTGGTGGCAACGGGCATCGGCTACAAGGTGAAGAGCGGGCAGAGGACCGGGGCCCTCTCCATCATCTGCTCGGTGGTGGAGAAGCTGCCCGAGTCCCGGCTCGCGGGCAGGGCGGTTATCCCCCGGGAGGTGGGGGGGATCCCGACCGACGTGGTGGAGACGGGGGTGCTCCGGGCCCTGCAGGCCCGGACGGACCGGTGGCGTCCCGCGCCCGGCGGGGTGAGCATCGGCCACCGGGATATCACGGCGGGGACCCTGGGATGCCTGGTAAGGGACGGGGAGGGGACCTACATCCTCTCCAACAACCATGTCCTCGCGAACAGTAACGCCGGTGTCCCGGGCGATGCCATCCTGCAGCCCGGGCCCTATGACGGAGGCACTCCGGCAAACGATACCATCGCCGAACTGACGCGCTTCGTCCCGATCATATTCCTGGAGCCGGCGCCTCCGAGTGACTGCACCATCGGGAACGGGCTCGCGGGGCTCGCAAACCTCCTCGCCCGGGCGACGGGGAGCCGTACCCGTCTCCGGGCCGTGAGGATAGAGGCCGGGGAAAACCTGGCAGATGCCGCCATCGCGCGCCCCCGGAATGCCGGGGACATCAGGCCCGATATCCTGGACATCGGGGTCCTTTCGGGCGTGAGGCAGGCCGAGCTCGGGCTTGCCATCAGGAAAAGCGGCCGGACCACCGGCATGACCACGGGCGAGATCCAGCAGGTGGACGTGACGGTCGATGTCGATTACGGCGGGGGCCGCACGGCCAGGTTTGTCGATCAGCTCGTTGCGGGCGCGATGAGCCAGGGAGGGGACAGCGGGTCTGCGGTGGTGGATGCCGGGACGAACCTGGTCGGTCTCCTCTTCGCCGGGAGCCAGACGACCACCATCATCAACCGGATCGAGAATGTCTTCGCAGCCCTGCAGGTGCATCTCTGAAGGAATCGGAGCTGAGGGGGTTCCATGGTGACACCCGAACCGTCCGGTGGAGAGGATGCGGACCTGACTGAAATCCGGGAGGTGAAGATCCGCTACGAGGAGCGCCTCCTCTCGATGGCTGGAGTCGTCTCGGTGGGAATCGGTAAAGGCCCCGACGGTAGGCCGGCCATCGTCGTCGGCCTGGACCGGCCGCGGCCGGAGATCCTTCCGGAGATCCCCGGGGAGCTCGAGGGCTACCGGGTGAGGGTAGAGATCGTCGGGAGGGCGAGGGCCCTCGGGGGCCCTTCACGCCGGAATATCAAGCCATAAATACCCACGGGACCCACTTCTCCCTATGAGGGATCGGAAGAACCGGGTCCGCCAGGCCATGCGCGAGCGGCGGGAGGCCCTGACCCCCGGGGAGCGGCTCGAGAGGAGC
>DATGDI010000215.1:0-3910 GCA_035310965.1 Methanomicrobiales archaeon | reverse complement strand
TCCTGACCGACAGCACCGGCCGGGCTCTCTACATCTGGCTGAAGGATACGACGCTGGGGGACAGTGCATGCAGGGGGACCTGCGCCGCCACCTGGCCGCCCTTCTCGACCGGCACCCTGGTGGTTCCCTCGGCCCTGAGCCTCACAGACTTCAGCACCTTCACCCGGTCGGACGGGATGCGGCAGACAGCGTTCATGGGCCGGCCCCTCTACTACTACTCGGTAGACAAGGATGCCGGGGACCTCTACGGCCAGGGTATCGCGAACGTGTGGTTTGCCGCGAACGTCACGGGGAACCCGCTCCCGGTGACCCCCACCCCGACCGCGACACCGGTCACGACCACCACGGTCCCGACCACGACAATGCCGGTCTACGGCGGAGGGGGAGGATACTGATCCTTCCCTTCCTTCTCTAAGGGGCCACCCGGAAACCCTCCGGGGTTCAACAAAGGCGGACCTTGAGTTATTTGCCATGAAACCGGTCCTTCCCCTCTCTGGATTCAACGCGGGCCGTGTCCCTGCCGTCCTCGGGAAGGGTTCCGTGGGGAAGCAGGAAACCGGGGTCTCGGTGCAACCCCCACCCGGGTCCCTGGTGAACATCTCCGTCGGTGAACGGAACTATCCGGCGTATTTTGCGGCTCCGGACTCCCCCGGCAAACACCCCGCCCTTGTCCTTCTCCACTCCTTCAAGGGGCTCGAACAGGGGTACCGGGAATTGGCGGACCGGATTGCGGGGGACGGATTCGCGGTCGTCGCCCCCGGGTGGCAGGCCCAGGGGAAGCAGCCGCCCGACCCCGACGTGGCCGGGGTGATCCGGGGATCCCTCACGTACCTTTCCCGACGTCCCGAGGCAGACATGAACCGGGTCGGCCTGACCGGCTTCTGTGCCGGCGGGCGGTACACGATGCTCTTCCTTCCCCAGATGAAGGAGTTCCGGTCCGGTGTCGCATGGTACGGGTTCCCGGACCGGGGAACCTCCCCCGATGGCATCCCCGCGAGCCACATCGCCCGGCTCTCGGTGCCGATGCTCATGATCCACGGGTCCCGGGACGAGGCGAGCCCGGTGAAGGACATCTACCGGTACGCGACCAACCTCGACGCGGCCGGGAAGTATTTCGAGCTGAAGGTCTACCAGGGAAAGCCCCACGGTTTCATGGTCGTGGGCGGGGCCCTTGCCCGGGATGATGCCGCGGAGGATGCCTACAGGGAGATGATGGCCTTCTTCCAGAGGACCCTCGCTTAATCCTTTTCCATCGATCCCCCATCGCGATTACCACCTGAAGGCGGGCAGGGCTCGACGGTGCAAACCTCCCTCATTCGGCAGGACTCCCCCGGATGTTCGACCTCGATGGTGGCATGCTGGATCCCGAGAGCCATCGCGGCATCCTTCACCCGGCACTTGATGGCCATGGATTCCTCCCCGGTGGTCTCCTCCGGGATGATGACATGGGCTGTCAGGATGTGGTGCTCCCCATCGAGGGACCAGAGATGGAGATCATGCACACCCGCGACCCCGGGGAGGCGGCCGAGCCGATCCCCGACCGCCTCGAGGGAGAGGGAGGGCGGGACCCCCTGGAGGAAGATGACCACGGTCCGCCGGAGGTTCCGGACAACGTTCACGAGGACGACCAGGGTGATGAGAATGGAGACGGCGGGATCGAGGACCGGGACGTCCCAGATCATGAGGGCGAGGGAGACGGCGAGGATGGCCGCCCACCCCAGAAGGTCCTCGACGAGATGCCAGGCCACGGTCTGCTCGTTCAGGGTGTGGCCCTTCCGCAGCCTGAGGGCCGCGGCACCGTTCACCACGATACCCACGATGGCGAAAACGAACATGCCCGGGGCGTCGGGCCTCACCGGCGAGAGGAGCCGGGGCACCGCTGACCAGAGGATGACCGCCCCCCCGGCGAGGAGGACCACCCCGTTCAGGAAGGCCGCAACGAGGGAGAAGCGCCGGTACCCGTAGGAGAAGAAGGGGGAGGGCTTCCTCCCGGCGAGGCGCTCGAAGAACCAGGCGAGGCCGAGGGAGAAGGAGTCCCCGAGGTCATGGAGGGCATCGGCGGATATGGCCAGGCTGGAAAAGAGGATCCCCCCGGCGAACTCGGCCACGGTGAAGACGAGGTTCAGGAAAAACGCGACCCGGATATTCCCCTCGCTCGTGCTCACGATGTCCGGAGTCATCTTTCACCTGATCTGTCCCGGGTGTCCTTTCTGCCGGTCATTCCTCTGAAGGGATAAAGAAACCGCTGATGCGTGGAGGGACGGAGGCGCGGACAGGTCCTTGCATTCCCGACCACGAGACCAGGGGCCGGGCAGGGACAACCGGGAATGCCCCGTCCGTTCCATGGCCCCCTCTTCTCCAGGTTCCGGATTTTTTCCGCTTCGGCTGCCCCGCCACCACGATGGATTCAATATACGGAGGGTTCAACATTCAACTCTGCATCCTTCAAGACTCCACCCGTGAACCATGGCCGATCAGAACAGGGACAACGTAAATTTCTTCGGCGGGATCCCGGATATGTGCCGCCGGATGTGCCGTGCACGCACGCGGGGGGATCTGGGGGCTCTGATTGCCCCCCTTGTCCTTTCCTATTCACCCCGGGAGCTTCAGCAGATGATCCTGAACTTTTCAGGCCAGATCAGCGATGTCGAGCCCGGCTACCGTTCGCGTGTCACAGAGAAGGTCTCGGAACAACTCCTCGGCACCTACCAGAGGATTCGGCTCATGGCACAGCAGGGGACCTTTCTTCACCTGCAGGACCCCATCGATGCATCCGCCTTCCGGTTCTGGGCGATGGTCGCCGGGGAATGCCGGGGACCCGATGGGGGGGAGCTGCATCTCCGGTTCCTGAAGTACCTCCTGGCCGGCTTCACGATGTTCGTCCTCCGGGAGCCCGCCCATGCCGTGGGCACGCCGTTCCCCGGCGGCGATACCGTGCAGTTTCATGACGGGGTGTACTATTGCCCGGTCCGGGAGAAGGCAAATGACGTCGGCGGCGCCCTCTGCCCTTTCTGCCCGGCGGTCCAGACCCCGGCCATCGGGTACCTCAGACCCCCGGTTGACGCGAGCGAGCACCGGAAGCAGGAGTTCCTGAGGACGACCTACGATCACCACCACTTCAACGGGTGAGGGAAGCCAGGGGATCGAACATGCGCCGTACCTGTGAAGTCTGCGGGAAGGAGGCCATCGGGATGCAGATCATGGGCTGCTGCACGACCGTCGTGTGCGAGGAGCACGCAGAGCCCATGCTCAGGGAACTGAAGCCGGGCGAGATAAAGGAATGGGGGATCTGCTGTTACCAGCGGTTCAGGGAGGCCTCCCCCGACGACCGCGATCGTGACTGAAATAGGAGAAAACCCATGAACCCGAAGGTCGTTATCCGGTGCGAGACTGACGCGGATGCCGGCGCCATCACCGACGTGACCATTGCAGCGTTCAGGACCCTGGAGATCGGCCCTCACACGGAGCAGTTCATCGTCACTGCACTCCGCGCTGCGAAAGCCCTCACGGTCTCGCTTGTAGCAGAAGTGGACGGCCGCGTGATAGGGCACATTGCCTTCTCCCAGGTGACCATTTCCGACGGTACCCGGAACTGGTACGGCCTCGGACCTGTTTCCGTGTTACCGAAGTACCAGCGGCAGGGTATCGGGAAGGCACTGGTGCGGGAAGGGCTGTCACTACTAAAAGAGTTGAAGGCCCAGGGATGCTGCCTGGTGGGGCATCCGGAATACTACAGGAAATTCGGGTTCACCAACGAGCCGGGACTCCTGGTCGAGGGGGTGCCCCCGGAGGTCTTTTTCGCCCTGTCCTTCGACGGACATCATCCACGGGGAACGGTCACTTTCCATGAAGCATTCAAGGCGGAAGGCCAGCCGGAGGGTGAAGGCGACGCTATCCCGCGCACCTGACC
>DATGDI010000214.1:0-24144 GCA_035310965.1 Methanomicrobiales archaeon | reverse complement strand
GATGTAATCCATGATCTCCCTCCGCCCCCCGAAGGCGCCGATGGGGAGCCCCCCGCCGAGGATCTTTCCCAGGGTCGTGAGATCGGGGTGGATGCCGTACAGCCCCTGGGCCCCGCCGGGGCCGACCCGGTAGCCGGTGATTACCTCGTCGAAGATGAGGAGGACGTCGTGGGCCCTCGTGATGGAACGCACCTCTGACAGGTAATCCTTCTCGGGGAGGATGGGCCCGATGTTCCCGAGAACCGGCTCCAGGATGAAGGCCGCCACATCCCTGTTCCGTGCGAGCAGCCCCTCCAGTGCCTCGGGATCATTGTACGGGACCTGGAGGGTGTGCCGGGTGAGGTCCGGAAGCACCCCCGCGGAATCCGGCACCCCGAGGGTCGTCGCCCCTGACCCGGCCTTCACGAGGACCGCGTCATGAGCCCCGTGGAACCCCCCCTCGACCTTCACGATGTCGCTTTTCCCCGTGAATCCCCTCGCCGCCCTGAGGGCGGACATGGTCGCCTCGCTCCCGCTCGAGACAAAGCGCATCATCTCCATGGAGGGGTAATCCTCCCGGACGAGCCCCGCCATCTCGGGCTCGAGGGGGGTCGGGGTTCCGTACAGCCAGCCCTTCTCCAGCTGGTTCCTGATGGCGGCGAGGATATCCGGGTGGGAATGCCCGAGGAGGAGGGGTCCGTAGGCCATGCAGCAGTCGATGAGATCCTCCCGGTCTGCCGTCATAATCCGGGCCCCCCGGGCGGCGACGGTGTAGAAGGGATAGGGCCTGATGGCACGGACGGGGCTGCTCACCCCGCCGGGCATGAGCTGAACGGCCCGGGCGTAGAGCTCACGGCTCTTCATTCGCCCACCCTGCGGCCTCCTCGGCAAAGTACGTGATGATCAGGTCCGCACCCGCCCGCTTGATGCAGGTCAGGCTCTCCATGACGGCAGATCTTCCATCGATCCATCCTTTTTCAGCTGCGGCCCGGATCATGGCATACTCACCGCTCACCTGGAAGGCGGCGAGGGGGAGACCATACTCCCTGAGAGAGGAAAGGATGTCCAGGTAGTAACCCGCCGGCTTCACCATGAGGATGTCGGCACCCTCGTCGGCATCGAGGGCCGATTCCAGGATTGCCTCCCGGGCATTGGACGGGTTGAGCTGGTAGGTTGTCCGGTCGCCGAAACTGTATCCGGAGTCGGCCGCCTCCCGGAACGGGCCATAAAAACCGGAGGCGAACTTGCTCGAGTAGGACATGATGAGGACGTCCTCGAAGCCCGCATCGTCGAGGGCGTTCCGGATGGAGCCGACCATGCCGTCGAGCATGCAGGAGGGGGCCACGATGTCCGCCCCCGCCTCGGCATGGGAGAGGGCGATTTTGTTCATGAGTTCAAGGGAGGGATCGTTCAGGAGGTCCTGCTCTCCTGCCTTCTCTCCCACGATCCCGCAGTGCCCGTGATCCGTATACTCGCAGGCACAGACATCCGTGCAGACGACGAGGTCGGGAGAGGCCGTCTTCATCGACCGGACCGACCGCTGGATCACCCCGTCGGGGGCATATGCGGAGCTCGCCCCCGGGTCCTTCTCCTTCGGGATCCCGAAGAGGAGCACGGAGGGGAGATCGAGGTCCCGGATCCTCCCCGCCACCGAGGGGAGGTCGTCCACCGGCTGCCTCGCCTGCCCGGGCATGGATTCGATAGGGATCGGATGGTGTATCGCCTCATCGACGAAGAGGGGAACGACCAGGTCGCTCACGTGGACACAGGTCTCGGTGAAGAGCTCCTGCACGATCCTCCGCCGGTACCTCCGCATCCTCCTCACCGGAAACACGCCTTTTCACCCTCCGTCCGCTTGCCAGCACCATTGATTTCAGATTCCATCCAAAAGAAGATACCGATTGGGGAAGACCGGCTCCCGCGAGGGAGCCGGGCGGTCTCGGGGGGAGGAGGGGGCGCGAAGCGGCCCCTCCTGTCCAGGGGGGCAGGGGCCCCTCTGGACCAGAAAAGGGGCCCCTCGGGAGGCATGAAAAACCGGCTCCCGCGAGGGAGCCGGGCTGTCCCGGGGGGAAGGGGCGCGAAGCGGTCTCCTCCCGTCCAGGGGGGTAGGGGCTCCTCGGAACCAGGGAGAGGGCCCGTCGGTACGAGGTTAAGCCCGGGAGTCGGCCGGCTGCAGGTGACAACCTTTATGTATCGGGGCCGGTATCTGGTCTCTGAGGGATACGAGATGGAGAAACCGATCGGCAAGGTCACGCACTTCTTTCCGAAGATCCGGGTGGCGGTGGTGGCCCTCTCGGATGACCTGAAGCAGGGCGAGGAGATACGCATCAGCGGGGCTCACACGAATTTCAGGCAGATGGTCACCTCGATGCAGATCGAGCACAAGACCCTGGCCGCTGCCATCCGGGGGCAGGAGGTCGGCCTCAAGGTGGATCAGGACGTGAAGGTGGGGGACCTGGTCCTGAAGACCGGGTGACCTCCCCCGGCTGATTCAGAGAATCCTCACTTCTCTTTTGATGTAATTAGAACAGGTGCGGAAAGCTTCCGGTCAGGGTGTCTCGTCCTTCTCCCCCCGGTTCCCTTCCCGCAGGCAGTTCCCGTCACCCTGGGTGATGGCCCGCACCATGGCCTCCGCGGCCTGGATCTCCCCGCGCTCGGCGCACTCACGGATGGAGAGGGTGGCATCCGAGAGGAGCTTCTTCACCATCACCCGCGTGAGGTCGTCGATGACCTCCCGCACCCGGGGGTCTTCCCCTGCCATCGCGAGCCGGTGGATGGCCCGGTCCCTCTCCCTCACCCGGATGGCCTCGGCCCAGGTGTAGAGGTGGGAGAGGGTATCATCTGCGACGGCCCGGTTCACGAGGGAGACAAACTGCCCGAGCTCCTCCGCGATGAAGGCCCGGGCCCGGTCCGCCTCGGCCCTCCGCTCCCGCAGGTTGTTCTCGGACACGACCCGGAGATCGTCGATGGAGAAGACCTTCACCCCCTCGATGGACCCCGCCCCCTCCTCGACGTCCCGGGGCTGGGCGATGTCGATGATGATGATGGGCCGGGGGCGGTCCTCGAGGGGCCAGCGCCGCTCCTTCACGGCCTCCCCGAGCGGTCCGCGGTGGATGATGGGGTGGGGGGCCGAGGTGCAGGAGATGACCACGTCCGAGAGCCTGATGTAGTGGTACAGGTCCCTCAGGTTCACCGCCCTGCCGCCTATCTTTGCCGCCAGGGCCACCGCCCTTTCGTAGGTCCGGTTCGCCACGTAGATGGCCGAGAGCCCCCGGGCCGAGAGGGCCTGGGCGACGAGCATTCCCATCTCGCCGCTCCCGATGACGAGGATGTGCTTGTCGGTAAGACCCCCGAGGAGGTCCTCCGCGAGCTGGACGGCCGCTGAGCCGATGGAGACCGCTCCCCGGTTGATGTTCGTCCTCCGCCGGACCTGTATCCCGACGTGGACTGCCTTCTCCACGCACAGGTCGATGAGGGGGGTGGAGGTCCCGGCCTCCCTTGCCAGGGCGAGGGCACCCTTCAGCTGGCCGAGGATCTGGTCCTCCCCCACGATCATCGAGTCGATCCCCGCCGCGAGGTGGAGGAGGTGATCGAGGACCCCGGTCCCGTCGAGGATCCGGAAGCTCCCCCTTGCCTGGGAGGAGAGGAACCCCGAAAGGCCGGCCCCCGTGCCCTGGACGAGAATCTCCACCCGGTTGCAGGTCTGGAGGAGGAGGGCCCCGCGGAAATGCCTCCTTGCCTCCGCGAGGAAGGCGGCCTCGTCGGGAAACCGCGCCTTCTCCAGGTCCACCGCCGATGCGTCATGGTGGGAAAGGCTTGCCATGGCGAGCGGGGTGAGAAGCTGGCTATCCATGGAGGTACCTCTGACCGACGTACTCCCAGGCCTTATCCGGCCCCCGGGAAAGGGCCTTCCATGCCTCCGGGTCCCGGAGGATCTCCCAGAGAGTGGCGGAACGCCGCTCCTGGGAGGGTTCCTCTCTCTTCAGGACCTCCCGGGCCCGCTCCTGGAGCTCGATCATCAGGTCCGTTTCCTCCGCATCCCGGCCGATCTTCTCGCGGACGAACCGGGCCATGGCAGGCGACCGGCCGAAGGTGGTCACCGCAACGAGGTGGGAACGCCCCTTCCCGACCGACGGGATGATGACATCGCCGGGCCGGCCCGTGGCGCTGTTGCAGAAGATACCTGATGCCATGGCGATCCCCCGGATCCGTTCATTCAGGGCGGGGTCCTTCACCGCGGCCACGACCAGGACCGCTCCGGCCATGAGATCCCCGAGGTCGCCGTCAGAGGCATGCTCGAGATCCATCCCGATTCGTTCCACGTCCATCTCCTGGATCTCGCGGGAAAAGGATCGGCTGGCCACCACCACCCGGCACTCACCCCGGAAGAATCCCGCCTTCCTCGCCCCGACCGGGCCTCCCCCGAAGATCACGACCTTCCTCCCGGTGAGATCGAGGATAAGGGGGAGCATCGGTACAGATGTAGGGTCAGGGTAAAATTAAGGTGATCCATCCTGTTCTCGCCACCGGAGCCCGCCATAAGGAACAAACCCGGGGGGGATCCCGCCGGGGAACAGAGTTTATGTTGTCGCAATCGCGACAAATCATTTATTTCCTACCGAAGGAAACACTATTGAAGAAGGGACGAACAATACTGGGAAAGGCATCGGGGTCTTTCCCGTTCCCGGAAACCCGACAACCTTCCCGCAACCATGACCGAAGAGCAGATTATCAGGCTGGAACACCTCACCAAGGTCTTTCACGCCAACCACGCCGTGACCGCCGTTGACGACGTGTCCTTCGAGGTTGAGAAGGGGGAGATCTTCGGGCTCCTCGGCCCCAACGGGGCGGGAAAGAGTACCCTGATACGGATCCTCACCACCCTCATCCTGCCCACCTCCGGGACGGCCTTCGTGGGCACCTTTGATGTGACGAAGGATCCAGAGAGCGTGCGCTCCATCATCGGCGTCTGCCCCCAGAACAGCACCCTCGACCTGGAGCTCACCGCGTACGATAACCTCGATTTCTACGGACGGCTCCTGAATGTGGAGGATAGCCTGCGTGAGAAGCGGATCTGGGAGCTCCTGAAGATGACCGATCTCACCGACCGTGCCCACTCAAGGGTCAGCACCTTCTCCGGGGGAATGCGGAGGAAGCTCGAGATCGTGCGGGCCTTCCTCCACCGGCCCCTCATCCTCTTCCTGGACGAGCCCACCATCGGCCTCGACCCCGACAGCCGGTTCGAGGTCTGGCAGCAGATCAAGAGGCTCAACACCGAGGAGACAACCATCATCCTCACCACCCACTATATGGACGAGGCCGAGCGGCTCTGCAGGCGCATCGCCTTCATGGACCGGGGGAGGCTCATCGCCCTCGACACCCCCGAGAACCACAAGCGGGCCCTCCCCGCCGGGGACCTCATCGACATCGGGGTCGATCATCCCGATGACCGGGTTCTTTCGGCGCTCAGGGAGTCCGGCCTCGCAACCTCCGTTGAGATCAAGGAGAAGACCGTTCGCATATCGGCGAGGAACGGGAGCAACGTGCTCCCCCAGATCATCGGCATCTTCGAGAGGTTCTCGGTCCCCATGACCTCCATCTCCATCCACACCCCTACCATCGAGGACGTCTTTATCCATCTCACGGGGAAGAAGCTGGACTCCGGTGGGACGGAGCAGCCGCAGCCCGCGGCCCCGGGGAGGCGGCCGGCATGACCCTGCTCAAGGGTGCGATCGCGATATTCCGGCGTGATATGAAGAAGTTCATCAGCACGCCGTACGTCATCATCTTCACCCTCTTCATGCCCATCATGTACCTGGTCATCTTCGGGAATGCGATGGGGGGGACCATCACCAATATCCATATCGGCGTCGTGCAGGCCGAGCCGTATACCATAGAGACGCCCCTCTTCACGAATACGGTCGAGGCCCTAAGGAATTTCAGGTCTGCGCCCGACAAGCCGACGATTTTCCAGGTCACGGTGTACCCCTCGGAAGACCAGGCCAAACTGGCGCTTGCGGACGGCGAGATTAGCGGAGCGGCTATATTCCCGTCGACCCTTCCGGGCGACAACACCATCCGGGTCTACGAGGACAGCTCCGACTACATGGTGCCGACCCTCATGGAAGGCGGGATCCTGGGGGCGGTGGCAGCGACCGGGACGCAGAACCCCGTCGAGATCAACAAGCTCTACGGGAAGATCGAGTACTTCCAGTTCTTCGGCGTCGGTGTCATCGTGATGGCCATCTTCATGACCACCATGATGGGCGGGGCCTTCGCACTCATCAGGGACCGGGAGAACGGGATCATCGAGGGGTACCTGGTCACGCCCGTGAAGCGCTCCAGCATCATCCTCGGGATCATCGGGAGCGGCACCGTGCGGGCGTTCCTCGCAGGCTTCATCATCGTCATCGTGGACCTCCTCATCACGGGGATCGTCATCCGGACGATGGACCAGTTCCTTCTCGTCCTCCTCGTGCTCGCCATCTCGTGCATCGGAGTGACTTCCCTCGTCGTCTCGGTAGCTTCACGGTTCAACACCCAGCAGGAGTATGCCTCGACGGTAGCATTCTTCAACCTGATCCTTTTCATGACGAGCGGTGCCTTCTACCCGACCATAGGAATGCCCGATTGGCTCCGCTGGATAACGGTGATCAACCCCGAATATTACACCGTCCATGCGCTGAGAAGCATCATTCTCAGGGGACAGGGGATGAACGTCATCGGGACCGACCTGCTTGCCCTGTCCATCTTCTCGGCAGCGGCCATTATCCTCGGGATCACGACCTATAAGAGGTCCATCGAGTGAAGGGGGGAACCGGAACCCCGGTCCCTGCTCCCACCCCGTCGGGGCGAAGGCGTCATTTTCAAGAAGAAAGGTAGATGTTCCCCCGGCTCAGATACCCCATCATCCGGTCCCGGGAACGGCCGACCGAAGGTGCCCATGATCTCCCTCCTCATGGTTGACGATGAAGAGGAACTTCTCGATCTTGCGCGGCATTTCCTGAAAGGGGGCGGGATAGAGCTCTTCACCTCGGTTACCGCATCCGGGGCCCTGGAGAGGCACCGGGCCCGACCCTGTGATGCCATTGTCTGCGACCTTGAGATGCCGGAAATGGACGGGATTGAACTCCTGAACCGGCTCAGGGACGGAGGCGATACCACCCCGTTCATCATTCTCACGGGGAAGGGGAGCGAGCAGGATGCGATGAAGGCCCTGAACCTCGGGGCAGACTTTTATCTCACCAAGGGCGGAGACCCGGAGATCCTCTTTTCCGAGCTCGCGAGGATAGTCGGATTCGCGGTGAAGACCCGGCAGATCGAAAAGGCCCTCCGGGAGAGCGAACAGAGGTACCGGACCATCTTCGAGATCACCGCTACGGGGGTTCTCGGGAGCGACGGGACCATTCTCCTCGCGAACACCGAGGCAGGGCCCCTCCTCGGGTACCGGCCCGAGGAACTCGTGGGCAAGGTAAACTGGAGACGGTTCATCCCGCCCGATGAGCTTCCGAGGATCTCCGAGCTGTGGAGACGGCATCATGAAGACCCGTCGGCCGCGTCCTTGCGCTTCGAGACCCGTCTCGTGGACCGGTGGGGCGGGAACCGGTACGTGAATATCGCCGCGAAGCTCGTCCCGGGAACCCGGGACTCGGTTATATCCATCACCGATATCACCGGGCTCAAGAAGGCGGACGAGAAGCTCCGGATATCGGAGAGCCTCTACCGGACCATCTTCGGGACGACCGGGACGGGGACGTTCATCCTCGATGAGACCGGGACCATCGTCCTCGCAAACGCCGAGACCGAGTCCCTCCTCGGGTTTCCGCCCCGTGAACTCGAGGGGAGGATACACTGGTCGGCCTTCATCCCGCCCGACGAACTTCCGCGCCTCTCGGAGTTCTTCCGGCTCCTCCACGAGGACCCTGCCTCCTCGACCCAGCACTACGAGGCCCGCCTGGTGGATCGGTGGGGGGTAACCAAGTACGGGATCTTCTCTGCCTCCCTCATCCCGGGGAGCAGGAACAGCGTGCTCTCGGTGATCGACATCTCCGGGCGCAGGAAGGCGGAGGAGGCCCTGCGGGAAAGCGAGGAGAAGTACCGGACCCTGATCGAAGGAGCCACCGATGCGATTGTCGTGATCCAGGACGGACGGGTCGTCTTCTGCAACAGCCGGGCCACGGAGATGTGGGGCGGGAACCCCGGGGATCTGATCGGGCAAACCTTCGCCGATTGCATCGCCCCCGAGGATATCGGGAGAATCCAGGAGCTGCACGGGAAGCGCATGGGGGGGGAGACGGTCCCCCGGGCTTACGATGCCGTCCTCCTCCGGAAGGACGGGAGCAGGTTCAACGCGGGGATCAATGCCGGGGCCGTCACGTACCAGGGAAAACCGGCCGCCCTTGCCTTCGTCCGGGACGTTACCGAGAGAAAACACGCCGAGGAGGATCTCCTCACAGCCCACCGGAAGCTCAACCTCCTCTCCTCCATCACCAGGCACGACATCCTGAACCAGCTCATGGTCATTCTCGGGTATACCGAGATCCTCAGGCAGGAGGTGGGGCCCGGACCTGCGACAGGGATCATCACCGCGGTCGAGGACGCGGCCCGGAACATCCGGCACTCCGTTGATTTTACCAAGGAGTACCGGGAGGTGGGGATCCAGGCCCCCACCTGGCAGGATCTGAGGGAGGTCATCGCGCGGGCCGGCGGGAGATTCAGCCTCGGCGGCGTGAAACTCCAGATCGACATCGACGGAGTCCTCCTCTATGCCGATCCCCTTCTCGAGCGTGCCATCTACAATCTCATCGATAACGCGCTCAGGCACGGGGATACCCTGACGAGGATCCGGTTCTCGGCCAGGGAATCGGCTTCCGGCCTCTCCGTCAGCTGCGAGGACGATGGGGTGGGGATCCCCGCCAAGGAAAGGGAGCGCGTCTTCTCCCCGCGGTTCGCGAGCTCGTCGGGATACGGCCTCTTCCTCGTCCGGGAGATCCTCGGCATCACGGGGATCACCATTCGCGAGGTGGGCGAGCCGGGCCGGGGGGCGGATTTCCGGATGGAGGTTCCCCGGGGGGCATACCGGATCGTGAAGAAGGGATCCGGTTTTCCTCCAGGGATATAACCTGCCCCCGGACCAGACTATCCGGCGGGCGGATCAGGGGAGGATTCCGAAGGGAGGAATTCGTCTATCTGACGCTGGGAGGGGCCCCGTTCCTGCAGGTTGGAGAGCCTGATCCCGATGAGCCGGACAGTCCCCCCGGGTACCGTGGAAAGCAGGGTTTTTGCGAGGTCCCGAATGACCTTCAGGGAGTTGGCCGGGTGGGGCAGGGTCTGGGACCAGGTTTTCGTGACGAATCCCGTGTACCTGATCTTCAGGGTCAGGGTCCGGAAGAACAGGTTCTCCCGTTCCAGATAACCGTGCAGGTCCGCAGCCATCTCCTCGACAGCCCGGGTGAGGGTCTCCAGGTCGTCGGTATCCCGCTCGAAGGTCGTCTCGCGGCTCATGGACCGCGAGGCTCCGTCCTCCCGGAATTCGTGCACGTCACGCCCGCTGGCGAGTTCGTGCATGTGGAGGCCCCATTTACCGAACCGGGACTGCAGGACCTGGATGTCCGTGCGCCTCAGGTCCCCGATGATCAGGATCCCCATCTGCTCCAGCATCCCGCCCGTCTTTTTCCCGATTCCCGGTATCCTCCGCACAGGCAGAGGATCGAGGAATCCGGTGACCTGCCCGGGCCGGACCACCGTAAGGCCATCGGGCTTCTGGAAATCAGAGGCGATCTTGGCGACGATCCGTGATGGGCCGATGCCGATGGAGCAGGTGAGACGCTCCTTCCCGAGAATCTCTTCCTTGATCTGCCGGGCCAGGGTTTCCGCGGCCCCGAAGTCCCCGGCATGGGTGATGTCCAGGAAGGCCTCGTCGATGCTCACCTGGTGGAGGTGATCGGAGTACGCCCCCAGGATATCCATAACGCCCCGCGAGGCCTTCAGGTAGAGCGGGAAGTGGGGCGGGAGGTACACCGCATCGGGGCAGAGGTGATAGGCCCGGGAGATGGGCATTCCCGACCTGATGCCGAACTTCCTCGCCTCGTACGAGGCGGTGCTCACCACGCCGCGACCCTTCCCCCCCTTCGGGTCCGCCCCCACCACGAGCGGCCTCCCCCGGTACTCGGGGTGTTCTCTCGCCTCGACGGAGGCAAAGAAGCTGTCCATGTCGAGGTGGAGGATGATGCGGGAAGGTTCCATCCCATCATTCATGCTCCCGTTTCCTCATGAGCTTATTTCTGCGGGGCGAAAATGGAAGAGACCTCTGGACAGTCCTTCGAGAAAGGGAGAAGTTGGATCCGGGGAAGGAGGGAGGCGAGGGGCGTTTCCTACGATGCCTGCCTGGACTCTGTCTGGGCCGTGTCCAGGGAAACGCCCTGCAGGGGGATCCTCATCCCGGCATCGATGCTCTCGTACGAGACAAACTCGAGTTTTCTCCGGAACTTGTCCCCGATGTACTCGATGCTGACCGTTCCGTCCGTCTGGATGATCCCCTTGATGAGTCCCTCGTCGCGGACGCATTTCGCATTGTCCCCGACCTTTGTCTCGAGATCGATGATAAACCGTCCGATCCGGATGATCCTTCCCCCGATTCGGCTGCAATCCAGGAGGATGGTCCGGAGATCGTGGACGAAGATCCCGGAGGACCTGAGCATCTCCTGGTTGTAATCGAGGATCTTCTCCTCGGTGCTCATGCGGGGGCCGAGGGCCATGGAGGCCAGGATCATCTCGAAAAGGAGTTCCCCCGTGTTCAGTCTGCTCTCGCACTCCATAATGTCCTTCCCCTGGGTGATTCGTGCAGTTCAGAGGGGTGAAAATTGGTGAGTGGTGTGGCCAGCGGGCAGAAGGTTCTGTTCTCGCTGTCTCTTCACCCCGATCACTAACTTTATCAGGCGAGTTATATATTAATCCCGACTTTTCCGGTTCATCGCGTTGTTTCAAGTTCATCGCTGCGATGAACTTTCGTCAGGGTAATGAATGTAAAGCACATCTACAACTTTTATCCGTATGACGTTCTCTACCCACGGTGTTGTACATAAGGTTCCGTTAACAAAGCTGTTCGAACCACCCCGGATCGTCAAGGGTTTTCCCGTAAAGATCCGTCACGTTCTCGATTTCCTCGTTTTCAGTTCCCTGTTCCTTGCACTGGAATGCGTGGCCATGACCTGTATCTCCTGCCTCATCCAGGAGATCCCACCTTCCTTCCCGATGGTGATCATCCCGTTTCTCGTTACCTTTGGTATCTATAACCTCAACCGAAAGACCGATGAGAGCGAAGATGCCATCAACCATGAGGCCAGATTCCGGTTTACGAAACGGTACGAGAACGCCCTTTTCGGGTGCTCTCTCGCGACCATCGCACTGGCCCTCATCATCACAGGGTACTCCAATCTCCCTTCCCTGCTTATCACCCTGACCCCCTTCGTCCTTGGTACCCTGTACAGCGTGCGCTGGCTGCCTTCCGGCAGCCCTTACCGGCGTCTGAAGGAGGTTCCCTTTGCCAAGAACCTGATCGTCTGCATCTCATGGGCGGTCCCCGGGAGCCTGCTCCCCGTTTACCTGAGCGGCGGCACTCCGGGCGTGAAAACCGTCATCACATGCCTCTTATTTTTCTCATGGGGCTTTCTGGCATCGACCAGCCCGGACATCAGAGACCGGATAGGAGATGCCGCGGCTGGGGTGAGAACGATCCCGGTCATCCTTGGCGAGGAGATGACCCGGAAGATGATGACCGGATGGAACCTGATCTTCGGTGCCGCCGTCCTCTTTTTCGGTTACCTCTTCCTTGATCTCCGGATGACCCTCCTCCTCGCTGCGACCATCCTCTATGCCCAGATCTGTATTCACCTGCTCGGCAGGGGGGGCATGAGGTATCTGGTCTGTGACATCCTGGCCGACGGCCAGTACATCTTCTTCGGAGGGGCCATTATGGTCCTCGTCGCCCTTCATGTGCCCCTGTGAGATCACCGGGAGACCCCCGGAAAACCCGGGGGAGAAGGGTCCGGAACGGTGTCCCAACGACGGGACCGGATGGTCAAATTATATATACTTTCCAAGGCGTTCGATCTTATGATGGAACCCCTGGTGGTCTATAATAAGACGTACAAATCAATCCAATCCATTTATTCCTCCCGATTGAAAATCCAAATCCTTCTTTCCGTCTCGGAAGCCCCTAAATCCCTGGCCGAGCTCCGCGAAGTGACCGGAAGTACCTCCCAGGCCATCATTCCCAAGATTCGGACCCTCGAGCGCCTCTCCCTCATCGAGTCGGGTGAGAAGGGCTACATGCTCACCTCCCTCGGGAGGATCATCGCCGCAAAAATCGAGGATTTTATCATGACCATGGGAGAGGTCATGCACCACCAGGATTTTCTGTCGACCCATGATATCGAGGGAATACCCGAGCCTTTTCTCTATGAGATCGGTGACCTCCTCAATTCCGAGCTGAAGTACGATACCCCGAACGATATGTTCCATGTTTTCTCCCATTTCGTAAAGCTTCTGAAGGATGCCGAGTACATCTACGGCATCTCGTCCGTCATGAGCCCCGAGATCGCGGAGGTCCTGAGGGAGCGCATCATGGCCGGGGTTCCCATAGAACTCGTGGTGAACCAGAATGTGGCAGAGACGCTGAGGCAGGAACCCTATGGGAGCGCCCTCAAGACTCTCCTATCCTTTGAATCCTTTCGGATCTGGGTGACCGATGAGGCTCTCCGGGTCGGGATCACGGTGACCGACAAGCACCTGTCCTTCGGCCTCAACAAGAAGGAGGGCAACCTGTACGACGGGTCGGTCGACCTCTACAGCAGCGACCCGAAGGCAATTGAATGGGCAATTCGTCTCTTCAACTTTTACAAGAGCCGGTCCACGATGCTTTCCCTGTGAGGGTGCCTGGGGAGGCTCTTTCGGCGTACCTCCTCCCGGTAAAAACCGAAAACGCCCGGTTCTTGTACACCACCCTCACTGATGCGAACCCGGCCTCACTCATCCACGCGAGCTGTACAGAGAGCTTCTCCATCAGGTCGAGGCTTTCCCGGCGGCGGATGATCTCCCGGGCCCCCTCCTCGCCGAGCGGGCCCGATAGAAGGAAATCGTCCCAGTACGCGAGGTTCTTCTGGTGCTCCTCCGCTGTTTCACCCGCAACCTCATCGGCATTCACAAAAGTCCCTCCTTCTTCGAGGGACTCAAAGATGCTGCGGTAAAGTACCCGTTTTTCCTCCCTCTCCAGGTGGTGGATGGAGAGAGCAGAGCAGATGACGTTAAAGGGCCCGCCAAGGTCCGTGTATCGATAATCGGCGACGATGAACCTGACGTTTCTCCTCCCTGCGAACCGTTCCCTCGCCACCCCGAGCATCTTTTCCGAGATGTCCATCAGGGTGATGCGGGCCTCGGGGCAGGCCTCCAGGAGCATCTCCGAGAGGAGCCCTGTCCCGGCCCCAATGTCGAGGACGGAGGGACTCTCCTTCGGAGATGCCGTTGCTCTCACCGCCGCAGCATAAAACCCGGAAAAGTCGGGGATGATCAACCTCCTATCCTCGTCATAACCGGCTGCTATGGTATCGAAGGACTCCTTCAGATTGTTCACCGGCTTCCCCATCGATCTCCCACTCCCGCCTACCGGTACGAGGGAACAGGAGAAAAGCCTGTCCTCCCTCGCCAGATATCTGACTCCCGGACATGCGGAGCAGGCCGAAGGGTACGAAGGGATCAGGTATCACGGATACTCGGAACATGTCCTGATCTCAGCTGTTCCAGCTGTGCTTCGAGGATCCGGATCAGGATCTCCCGCTCGGATTCGTGGTCCGGGTATTCCGTACTCCAGAAACGCCAGTGAGGTCGTCGGTGTGCCACCTTGAATTTGATTCCCTCCATCAGGGTCTCGTAGGTGTCCTTGTCCCGTTTCCTGACCCTCTGGTGGGCGAGGATGAACCAGTGGTACCCTGTCCCGACAGGTGCACCCGAGCCCTCGGGTGCGCTCCGGGCTCTCCTCTTCAGCGACGAGAACCTGAAGTCCCACCGGTCGGGTGCGACCTTGCGCTCCTCCCAGATCCCCTCGGGATAGACCCAGAGATGCTCTCCCCCGACGGCCATGCCTGAATAGATTCTCCCCTGGAACTCCTTCAGGTCGTCGAATGCCACACGAAGGAAAGGGCTGGAAAAGGGAAGAAACCTGGGCAGAGGGGAGGTGAAAGTGACCGCCCGCAAACCCAGCGAGCGACAGAGGAGAGATCGAGAGCCTCGGGCGGGAATTGAACCCGCGACCTTCGCCTTACCAAGGCGACGCAATACCGCTATGCCACCGAGGCAGCTATTCTTTTTTATTGGTGGCGGGTCCTATTAAAATATGGTGGTAAGGAAAGTGAGCACGAGCGACGTTCCACCGGTGGTCCCGTCCCGGAGGGACGGATCCCGTGGCCGGACCTTCGCGGGTACCGTTTTACCGGTCCTCGGCGTGATCCTCCTCGCGGGGCTCCTCGCCTGTCCCGCAGAGGCGGCTTTTTCGATGTCCCAGGTCCGGGGCATTCTCAGGATCGGAGATACGATTACCCTGTCCGGCCTGAATACCGACAATACCACGACCTTCCTCCTCCTCACGGGACCTTACCTCGACGAGTACGGGGTGATGCTCACGAATACCTCGGCCCTCGCAAGCAAGGGGTATCTCGACTCGGTGGCGGTCTACCCGAATTACACATGGATCTTCGAGTGGAACACCTCTCTACCGGAGGTCAGGTTAAACGAGGGCATCTATATCGTGTATGCCTCGACGGTCCCGCTCCCCCGGAACCTGCTTCTCGGGCACACCTATGCCCAGCAGACCATCTACACCCAGGGGAGCTCATCTCCTGTCATCACCCCCAATGCGACCACCCCGATCCCCACCCCGGTTCCCACCTGGACCCCGCCTCCCGCTGGTTCCGAGGTTCAGGTGAGCGCCGGACCCTCCAATGACTTCCCCGGCAGGTTCGACGGGGATCTCATCGTGTACGAAGCACAGCGGGGGGGCGGGGACTCTGACATCTACCTGTACAATATCACGAGCGGGAATACCACCGCGGTGGCGACGGGGCCTGCCATCCAGAAGTCACCTGCCGTCTTCGGGGGAACCGTCGTCTACTCGGCTTATGAAGTCCACGGGTTCAACCGGACCGATGCAGATCTCTACACCTACGATGTCCCCTCGGGGGTCACGAAGCGGATCAGCCTGCCCGGCGACCAGTTGAATCCCCGGATTTATGGCGATCTCATCGCATGGCAGGACGAGTCGCCGGGCCGCAGCAGTGTGAACGTCGTCCTTTATGACCTCGGGACCCAGGTGAAGCTGAAGGTCCCGGCCCGTACCTGGGCATACTCGCCCGACCTCTCGGGGGGAAAGGTCATCTGGATCGACGATCCCGTCGCCCCCGCCGTCTTCCTCTATGACATCGGGGAGAAGACCGTCCGGAGGGTAACCAACAAGACGGGGATCAAGGACACCCCGGCCCTTGACGGGGACCGGATCACCTGGGCCGATACGAGGAATGACTATGCGGAGATCTACGCCCTCGATATTAGGACCGGGACCGAGACCAATGTGACCACTGACGATTCGAACCACTTCACTCCCGCCATCTCCGGCGACCGGGTCGTCTGGGTCGATTTCCGGAACGGGAACCGGGATATCTATATGTACGATCTCGCGGCACGCCGGGAGACCGCGGTGACCACGGCCGAGATGGACCAGGTCGCCCCGCAGATCGCGGGGTGCACCATTGCCTGGGCGGACAACCGGAACGGGTCCTTTGACGTTTATTACAAGGAGCTTCCTGGCTGCACTCCTTCACCCACACCCGCCCCGGTCTCCCTGCAACCGGAGGTCACTGGTGCCTCAACCCCCTCCAACACGCCGGTGACACCTGCCTCAATCCTCCCTACGGCCAGGACGACGGCAGCCATGCCC
This sequence comes from Methanomicrobiales archaeon, assembly GCA_035310965.1. Taxonomy (GTDB): domain Archaea; phylum Halobacteriota; class Methanomicrobia; order Methanomicrobiales; family JACTUA01; genus JACTUA01. The sequence goes on along the minus strand of DATGDI010000214.1, from coordinate 8,180 downwards.
CCCCTGACCTGGACGCCCCCTGTATCCACCACGAAGAGCCCTGGATTCGGGATCTTCCTCGCCCTTGGGGCTGTTGGGATCCTGTTTTTCATCGGCCGGAGGAAGTGGATCCGCTGAAAGCCGCGGTTTCTCCCGCTGTCCCCCCTCCTAGTTCTGCCCTCGTCTGGATCACACCCGGTCCAGGACCTTCATGCTCTCCAGGACCCCCGCGAGGGTGGCAACCTCGACGATGGCCGGGGTATGGTCGCGCTCCACCGCACGGATCACGGGGCGGAAGTCGATGGTGCCCTTCCCGATGGTGTCGTGGGAATCCGATTTCCCGTCGTTGTCATGGAGGTGGGCATGGGCGAGGGGGAGGTCAAGGAAGGACGGGAGGCAGCCGTTCAGCCTTGCATGGCCCACGTCGAGGGCAAGCCCCTGGCCGTCCAGGAGGGGGATCTCCTCGGGGAAGCGGAGGAGGAAGTAGTCCCAGGCCGGCATGTTCTCCACGAAGAAGGTGACCGAGAGATCCGCGGCTGCGGTTTTCAGCTCCTGGAGTGAACGGCGGAACTGCAAGAGGGCCGGCTCCCGCTCCCCCTTCCAGGCGAAATACCCGGGGTGTATGACAACGGGGGCATCCACCTCGGCCGCGACGGAGAAGCTCTCTGTGAGGACCTCCACGCTCGCCCTCCTGATGGGCTCCCGGAGGCTCGCGATGTTCACCCCCCGGGAGGGCGAGTGCAGGAAGTACCGGAATTCGTGGCTCTGGAGGGGCTCGGCCGACTCCAGGTAATGGTTCCCGTCGTCCATGATCTCGACGGCATCGGTGTGCTCTCCGAGGATATCGAGGGCGGCGGGGAGGGGGAGCTCGTGGAGGCAGAAGGTCGAGATCCCGAGCATGGCAAGAGGTTGGATGCACGGGATAAAGAAGACGATGCCCCGGAGGGATTCCCGAGAAAATGCGGCGAAGGGGTGGTATGGGACTGGGTGGAAGTTGTGAGGGATCCGGTAACCCCCGGATCATGGGTGCGAGAGGGTGCGTGCAGTCGGGATGGATCAGGATCTCTGCGTGACCATCCAGGTGGTGCTGTGGGAATAGGACCACCGGGTGATCTTCAGGTCATCGCAGACCTCGGAGAGGATGCCCAGGTTCGTACCCACTTCCTTGGACGAGAGACCGAGGTCGTTCGCGATGTATTTCGATTTGAAGTAGTGCTGGCCGCGGGACAGGTTCCCGTACAGGTACCAGATGATCTTCTGCTGTGTCTCGTTGTAGTGTTCGAGGATCGGGAGCATGAACATTTGCATAACCATTACCCCTTTGCCTACATACATACATACATACCTACATATATAAAGATATCGGCAACCTATTAAGCCCGTAATACATACATACATACAAATATGCTCCTCCAGTGCCAGAGATGCGGGTACCAGTGGGATTACAAAGGGAACGCGGACTGGTACACCTCGTGCCCCCGGTGCAAGACCTCGGTCAAGGTGCAGCGGAGGAAGGGGAAGAAGCCCCAGCACTAACCGGAATATTTCCACGCCACCCTTCCCGCGAGGCCGCCCCCGTCTCCTCCCCGTGCCGGACCCTACCGGTGAGGTATCCTTATCTGTTGCCCGGCGAGATATGTAATCCGAGTCCATGCCCATCGCCGCCGAGATCTCGAAGGCCATCCATGACCTCGCGGATCGGCCCTATTCCTTCATGCACATCTGCGGTACCCACGAGGCCTCCATCGCCCGGTCCGGCCTCCGGAGCCTCCTTCCCCCCAACCTGAAGATCGTCATGGGCCCGGGGTGCCCGGTCTGCATCACCCCCCAGGGGGAGATCGATGGTGCCCTCGAGCTCGCGGGCCGGGGGATCACCCTCGCGACCTACGGCGATCTGCTGCGGGTGCCCGGGTCCCGGGGTTCCCTCGAATCCTGCGGGGGAGACGTCCGGGTGGTCCAGGGGGTCCACAAGGCCGTGGAGATCGCCCGGGAGAGTGACCGTGACGTCGTGTTCATCTCCGTCGGCTTCGAGACGACCGCTCCTACCGTCGCCGCGGCCATCCTCGCCGGCCCCCCCGACAACTTCTCCATCCTCTCCTACCACCGGCTCGTGCCTCCCGCCATGGGCTGGCTGCTCGCCCAGGGTGAGGCGAGGCTCGACGGCTTCATCCTCCCCGGGCATGTATGCACGGTGAGCGGCTTTGCCGACTACGAGCAGTTCCCCGTGCCCCAGGTGGTGGCGGGGTTCCTCCCCGAGGAGATACTCCTCGGGCTCCTCATGCTCCTGAAACAGGTGAGGGCCGGCGAGCACCGGGTGGAGAACGCCTACCCGAGGGCGGTGTGCCGGGAGGGGAACCCGAAGGCGAAGGAAGCGATGAACCGGGTCTTCGAGCCCTGCGATGCCGAGTGGCGGGGATTCCCGGTTATCCCCGGATCCGGCCTCCGCCTCCGGAAGGAGTTCGAGGCCTTCGACGCCCTGAAGAAGTACGGCCTCACCATCCGGCACGTGGAGAAGCACACCGCATGCCTCTGCGACCGGGTCCTCCGGGGCATCGCCCAGCCAACCGACTGCCGGCTCTACGGGAAGGGATGCACCCCCCGCACCCCCATCGGCCCATGCATGGTCAGCCACGAGGGGGCCTGCCGGATCTGGCACATGTACCGGGTGAAAGGAGCCTGACCCCCAGGCGCACCTACGCGGACCGCGCCACGTAGATGTTGTGCTTTGCCGAGACCATCTCCACCCGGATGGCCCCATTCTCCCTCGGGCAGTCCAGGATAGAGACGACCCGGTTGCGCCCTACCCCGAGCATCTCCCCCCGGATCCACCCGGGGGCCCGGATATCGACCCGGGCCTTCTCACCCTTCCTGAAGACGGGCGGGAGCATCTCTCTCTTTTCGATCCCGAAGTCCCCCGGTGTGAGGAGGAGTTTCATCCCCGATTCCCTCTCCCAGCCCCTGATGGACCGGTTGTAGAACTGCCACCAGTTCTGGAACTTCATCCCGCTGATGTTCCTCCCATACCGGTAGTGCTCGCACTTCTGGATGCCAAGGGGCGGCCACCTCTTCCCTGCCCCGATCCTCCGGGCAAAGTCGATGATCCGGGGGATTTCCCCGTCGTTCGACCCCGGGAGGTACACCGGCGCGATGAGGAGATCGATAGAGCTTCCCGCGATCCTCTCCGCCGCCTCCTTCACCTGCTCCACGTCGTACCAGGAAACCCCCGCGAGAGTCCTCGCGAGATCGGGATCCAGGGCATGGATGGAGAGGTTCAAACGGTCCAGGCCTGCCGATTCGAGAGCTTTGATGGTCCTCGCTGTGAGGAGGGTACCATTCGACTGCATGGATACGACCTCCACCCCGGGGATTCCTTTCAGGTCCTTCACGAGGGGGGCGATTTCGGGGTAGAGGAGGGGCTCGCCGGGGGAGTCGATATGGCACTCGACGCCCTCCCCCTTGAACTCCACCACCTGCCTCACCCATTCAACGAGGTACGGACGTTCCACCTCGTATGAGCTGATCCGGGTCCGGGACCCGGGCCCGGCGTCCACCGAGCAGAAGGGGCAGGAGATGTTGCAGGAGCAGTTCGGCCTCACCTGGAGGAGGTTTGTGCCCCGGTCGACGATGCCGAAGTAGAGGGAGCCGATCAGGGGGATACCGGACGCCCGGGTGATGCGGAAGGGGGGCATGAGCTCTATCCAGTATGAGAAGGGCGAAGGGTAAAAGGTGCCGGATGACAGATCACCATTATGAGGATGCGTATTTCCCCTCCTTCGATGAGGCATGAAGGGAAGGATGGGTGGGTTGCTCAGGCATGAACCCATGCAAAGGGTGTGAATACAGACAAATATTTCTCCGTGAAGAGAACGAGGAGAAAATTGTGTTCTGTAGAAGATTCAATTGCGAACGCGATGATGCCCGATCACAATGTGAACGCTGGACGGGAATCGTTGATCCAACTGAATAAGAATGGGAATGAAAGTCTGACCAGTCGCGGGGATCATACCACTCCTCCCCTCTTCCAAACGTTTTTACCCCTTCCCGACAGGTAAAGTATGGTACAGTTGCCCCGGTAGGGAAGATAGCAAGTGTATCCACTTCCCTTGGCTAAAACAGACCTAAATGTGCCATTTTTCTTCAAAAGTATTATTAAATATCGTGGTGAGGTGTCTGGGGTGGTTAGGGTTTTGGGGTTGCATCAATATCCGGTCTCCATTCATTCCTCATTTTCACGTCGAAGGCTGATGCTTTTCGAAGCATCATCCCCGTGATTGTCGTCCGACGATGAAAGGAACGAATGGTCAAGACTCACGAACCGATTCTGCCCCGCTCCTCCCTACAACATCTCGGAGACATATGAACATAATAGTCGATACTGCACCTGGGTATGGGATGGTGTCACATGCAGTGGGTTTCTGACGTGAAAAGCTCGTTCAGGGTCAAACCCTGCGCCATGAGCCCCGACGTAAAATCAATTCCTCAGCCTGGTAGCACGCTGGCGCGCGTTTCGGATCAGTGCTGTTCCGCCCCGGCCAGGGGTTCGCAGACGGGCTCTTCCCCGTGTTCATGGGCATGGCTCGGCTTCTCCTCCCAGGGGGGGAGGCCGTGCTTCACCCGGTAGTCGTTGATGGCTTTGTGGATCCCTTCCTCGGCGAGGAGGGAGCAGTGCATCTTGATGGGCGGGAGGCCCTCGAGGGAGTCTGCCACGTCCCGGTTCGTGATGCCCCAGGCCTCCTCCAGGGTCTTCCCCTTCGCGAGCTCGGTCACCATGCTGGAGGTCGCGATGGCAGCGGCGCAGCCGAAGGTCTGGAACTTTATGTCCTCGATCCGGTTATCCCTGATCTTCAGGAAGATCTTCATGATATCGCCGCAGACCGGGTTCCCGACCTCCCCGATCCCGTCGGCGTCAGGGATCTCCCCCATGTTCCGGGGGTGGCGGAAATGCTCCATCACCTTCTCGGTGTACATCTGCGGCATCTCAACCACCCTTCCTCTTGAAGTCCGCAAAGAGGGGCGACATGGCTCTGAGCCGGTCCACGACGCCGGGCAGCACCTGGAGGACATAGTCCACATCCTCCTCCCGGTTCGCGTCCCCGAGGGTGAGCCTGAGCGACCCATGGGCCACCTCGTGGGTGAGGCCGATGGCGAGGAGGACATGGGACGGCTCGAGGGACCCGGAGGTGCAGGCCGAACCCGTGGATCCACAGATGCCATATTCGTCCAGGGAGAGAAGCATGGACTCGCCCTCGATGAACTCGATGGAGACGTTCAGGTTCCCCGGAAGGCGTTTCTCCTGATGACCGTTCAGCCGGGAGTGAGGGATCTCGAGGATTCCCTTCATGAGCCGGTCCCGCATGGCCTGGATCTTCCGGTTATGCCCCTCGATGTCCACGGTCGCCATCTCAATGGCTTTTCCGATTCCCACGATCCCTGCCAGGTTCTCGGTCCCGGCCCTCCGGTTGTGCTCCTGTCCCCCTCCGTGGATCAGGGAATCGATCCGGGTCCCCTTGCGGATGTAGAGGGCACCCACGCCCTTCGGACCGTAGAACTTGTGACCCGCAAGGGAGAGGAGGTCGATGTTCAGGCTGTTCACATCGATGGGGACGTTCCCAACCGCCTGGACGGCATCGGTATGGAAGGGTATGTTGTGTTCATGGGCGATGGCCCCGAGCTCCCTCACGGGTTCGATGGTTCCGATCTCGTTGTTCGCGAACATGATGGAGACGAGGATGGTATCCTTCCTCACGGCGGTCTCGAGGTCGGCAGGGTTCACGAGACCATACTGGTCAACGGGGAGATAGGTGACCTCAAATCCTTCCTTCTGAAGCCAGTGACAGGGGTGAAGGACTGCGTGGTGCTCGATCTTGCTCGTGATAATGTGTTTTCCCTTCTTCCGGTTCGCGAAGGCAACCCCCTTGAGCGCCCAGTTATCCGATTCGCTCCCCCCTGCGGTGAAGTGGCATTCCTCCGGCCGTGCGCCCAGAGCCTTTGCCACCTTTCCCCTTGCTGCCTCCACCGCCTGCCTCGACTCCCGTGCGATGGAGTAGATCGAGGACGGGTTCCCAAACCGTTCGGTGAAGTACGGGAGCATCTCGGCGAGCACCTCGGGTTTCGTGAAGGTGGTCGCCGCATGGTCCATGTACACGATTCGTTGTGCCATCGCTTCCTCCTCAGTGGGTTGAGTTATCACCCGCGGTACTTGATAAGCCCAGTGGTGAGTTCCTCAGATTTGAGGGAACCTTTATGCTTTCACGGGGCGAATTCACAATTGTGAATATATGATCTCAGGATTCATTTAAAGGTATTCCTATGGTGAAGACTCCCTGTCAGCAGATCGTCTGGGATGTACTCCCTGCGATCCGATCCGCTCTCGCGGTAGAGCTGGTAAAGAATGGCGTTGCACAGCAGGATGTGGCCAGGCTCCTCGAGATCGGTCCGCCTGCCGTCTCGCAGTACCTCTCCAGGAAACGGGGGTACCGGATCGAGTTCGAGAAACCCATAGTGCGAAGAATTGAAGAACTCGCCCGTGATCTCAAGACCGGCAAAGTTACGGATGTGACTGCCCGGATCTGTGCCATCTGCCACGAAATAAGGGACGAACCGCCGGGTGCCTGCGTTTCCGCGAAGGAATCCGGCTCTTAGCCCGTCCGGTTTTCGGGCGAAGCTCATGTCTGGACTTCGTCCTGCTGTATCTAACGAACTGAAGGGCGCCTGTCTCCAAGAACGAGGGTGGATGATCCCATGAGCATGGAGGATAAGGAGGAGCTCCTCGTCAAATCAATAAGAAAGCGAGGTTCCATGCTCATTGCCTTTTCCGGCGGAGTTGATTCATCGCTTCTCGCCGGGGTGACCATGGAGGTCCTCGGTGACAGGTGCCGTGCCGTCCTCCTGGACAGCCCGGTGGTTCCAAGGTTCGCCCTGCAACGGGCGAAGGAAACTGCAGAGGGCCTCGGAATCGCCCTCGAAGTTATCCCGGTTCCCCTCATGGATGAGAAAACCTTCCTCGCGAACCCGGCGGATCGCTGTTGTTTCTGCAAGAAGGCCTCTGCCCGGGTTCTGAAGAAGCGGGCGGGAGACCTGGGCTTCGCCAGTATCGCCGATGGCATCAACGCCTCGGACCTCGGCGAACACCGTCCCGGAATCCTCGCCAGCAGCGAGGAGGGGATCGTCCACCCGTTCGTCGAGGCAGGGATTACCAAGACCGATATCAGGGCCATTGCCCGTGAGAAGGGGTACTCCTTTTGGGACCGCCCTTCCGCCGCCTGCCTCTCTTCCCGTATCCCCTACGGTGACGAGATTACCCTAATAAAACTCCGGATGATTGAAACCGCCGAGGATCATCTCAGGGAACGGGGTTTCATCCAGGCGAGGGTCCGGCTCCATGGGCCCGTGGCCCGAATAGAGGTCGCCGCCAGGGAGATGGAGAGGCTCTGGAACGAGAGGAGCGGGGTCCAGGCAGACATCCAGGCAGCCGGGTTCAGGTACGTGACCGTTGATCTGGCCGGGTACCGGAGCGGTTCCATGGATGAAGTGCTATGATCCCCGGCGATCTCAGGTCGGATTTTCCGATCCTCGCCGAGGTATGTTACCTGGACAGCGCCGCCACGAGCCTCTCCCCGGAGCCGGTCCTTGCCGCGATGCTCGAGTACGAGCATGCCTACCGGGCGAACACCGGCAGGGGTGTCCACCGGCTCGCCCAGATTGCGTCTCAGAAATACTGGGATGCCCATGAGAGGGTGAAGGGGTTCATCGGGGCAAAGGAAGGGGAGCTGATCTTCACCCGGAATACCACCGAGGCGATCAATATGGTCGCCCACGGGTTCCCGTGGCACAAAGGAGACCGGATAATAACCACCCTCCTCGAACACCACAGCAACCTCCTCCCCTGGATGCGCCTCAGGGACCGGGCCGGGATCGACCTCCGGCTCATCGCCCCGGCGCCGAACGGTACCTTCAACCTGGATGAGTTCGAAGAAGCCATGACCCCGGAGACCCGGCTCGTCGCGGTCACCCATGCATCGAACGTGCTGGGGAACATCGTCATGGTTCGCGAGATCGCCGCCATCTGCCGCGACCACGGTGCCCTCCTTCTCGTGGATGGCGCCCAGTCGGTCCCCCATATCCCCGTTGACGTGAAACGCCTGGGCTGCGACTTCCTTTGTTTCTCCGGGCACAAGATGCTTGGTCCAACCGGGACGGGG
>DATGDI010000213.1:0-3195 GCA_035310965.1 Methanomicrobiales archaeon | reverse complement strand
TCGCGGTACGTGAACGTGCGCCCGGTATTGGTGACAAGAGGCAGCTCGATTATCCCGGTCCCCCGGATGTGTGCACCCGGGACATACTCGAAGACCTTGACGTACCGGATTCTCTCCGGGAGAGCTGTGCTGAAGTTCCCGCCCCATGTGATGTTTGAGGGGGATTCATGGACAAGCCTGAAGCGGGACAGGGCCGGGATCTCCGTGGTGGGGAGGGTCGGCATTTCGGAGAGTACCGCAGCATGATACCCCTTCAGGGGGTCGGCGTTCACCGAGGCGGCCTTCTCGGCTGCTGCCGCCGCATCAAGATCCTGCTTCCGCGTGATCACTGGTCCGACGGTATCCATGGGGGCGGTTTCCCCCTCTCCCGGCACCTTCCGGTAGGTGTATTCGATGTATTTTACCGTCGTGGGGAGGGTCATCGACCCGTCCAGGAAGTGGAGCCTCACGATCATCGACCGAAAATAGCCCTCGGCATAATAGTCGTCGAAGATAAGGTGGCTTTTATCGACGGAATCCGGAATGAAAAAGTAACGGATGTACGGGGTTGCGTTGACCGATGGATCAACCCATGGGATCAAACTCTGAAATTTTTCCGTGGCCGTCCACACATCGGTGACGACATACCTTGTTCCCAGGCCGGAAAGAATCGTGGCCGCCTGGTCCTCACGGGGGGCGAGGAAGAACGCGGCACCGCCCCCGGGCCCCATGAGGTTATCCTGGAAGGGGTTCACGTTGGGGATGCGGTGCGAGAAGAAGGTGATCCAGTGCCCGGCTTCCCACGTGGCGAGAATCCCGTAAGATCCCGAGGGATAGGAGAAGTTCTCAGGGCCGTACCTGCCAAAATAATCCACCCCGGGGACCGGGGTATATCCATCCATCCAGAGGAGGGCCTCCCTCCAATCTCCGGGAATCTCCCGGTACGCGATGTTCATACCCCACTGGATGTCCTGAACCAGGGAGATAAACGCACCTGAGGCAACGAGAACGAGAACAGCCGCGGCCAATAGAGGGGCTATACGCCTTTTGCCATCACCTGAGTCGGCCTTTCCAGGTCCCTCCGGATTCTGCCTTCTTCTCTTTTTTTCCGCCGGTTTCTTTCGAGAGCTTCGGATCTCCCGGGGCCGCTCACCGGATGGGGTCGTGGGGACCCTCCCCGCCCTGCGCCCCGCGATCCATGCCCTCAGTCCAGGAGAACCCCTGCTCCAGGTTTCCACGATACAGACTGCGGACAGGAGGATGACCGGCACCCCGATGTAATACTCGAACCTGCTGTGCAGAATAGTCATGGCGAGGAGGAATACCGCCCATACCCCGAGAAACACCCCCTCCTCGAATCGCCCCTTTTTCAGACGAAATGCCAGGAACACGAACCCGCCGGCCATGAGGATAGGGAGGACGTTCAGGTTCCTCCACGCACTGAGGAGAGACCATGGCTGCATCTCCTGGATACCGAAGGTGTATGCATCTGACCCCGCGAGGATCCCGATGCCCTGAGATGCCATGGCCTGGAGAGGAGGAAGGGCAAAAACGAGGAAGGATCCCGCGATTCCCAGGCCAGCCAGGAAGGCGAGGTAGAGGACTTTTCTGCCCTTTGTAGCCAGGGAAACCGCGGCAAGGATCCAGGTTCCCCCGATGATGCCCCCAAAAACATAGAGGTGCCCGATGGAGTACTGGATGAGGGACAGGCCCCCGGCATGAATACCGATGCCGAGAAGCACGAGGGATGCGGTCACGAAGATCACGGTGTGCATGAAGGCAAGGTACAGGGAAGGGCGGCCCGCAAGATCGTCGAGGGTTACCTGGATCACCGTGTAGATCCCGAGAGCAAGAACCACGAGCACCACCGTGGTGGTGCTCGCGAGCATGCCCGTCGAGAGAAGGAGACCTGAGAGCAGGGAGAGGCCGCCAATCGGCAGGAGCGTCACCGCCCGGGAGAGATCGGGAGGATGGCCTCTTGCATATGCGAGGGTGGCGCCATAGGCAAGGACGAAAAGGGAGGTGGTGAGCACCTCGGCAATGTGATGATCGACGAATCCATAACTCGCGAGGAAGAACAGGCGGAAGGCGGCAAAGGAGACGAGGCCGGCGGCAACGAGCCCCGCCCGGCGGTTCCACGTCACCTTCCCGAGCATGTACATCGCCGGGACCATGCATGCCCCGAGGATGGGGCCGAGCCACATGGAGGTTGCGACTATCCCGCTCCGGGTGATTGTACCGGTGAGGAGGCAGAGGGTCGCCGCAAGGGCCGGATAGAGGGGGCCCCAGTCGATGAACTTCCCGGTGGGATACGCGGTCATCGGGTCGAACCAGTTGTACTGCGGGAAGTGGTGGACCATCACCTCGACCTGACGGAGGGTGTACCAGGTGTCGGAATCGTAGATGGGGAGAAAACCCCCGGGAGGTGTGAACAGGGCCGGGAGGCCTCTCAATGCGAGAGCGAGGAGGAAAAAGGCGAGAAGAAGGACGGGAACGAGGATTTGGCGATATTTTCCGAGAAATGCCATACCTTTCATGGAGAGGATTACCCGGATGGTCTTTCATTCCATCCTGATATAGCTTCTGAATCCGGGGTCGTCAAGACGGGAGTCCCTTTGGTAACGGGGGGCCCGCGATTCCCGGGTGGATGAAAGCTCCTGTATCAGTCGTACTGCCGCCAGGTGTTTCCGCACTCGCAGCACCGGAAGAAGCGGACCTCTGACTCGTCTGCGGCGCGGAGCTGGCGCAGCCACCAGAAGGCGGTATTGTGCCCGCACTTCGGGCAGGTGATCTTGAGGGTAGGGAGGGTGGCGATCTCCTTTTCGTCGTCGATGATGGTGATGGCCCTCCCCCCTCCGGCCTTCGTCTGCCTCGGGGCATCATCCTCCGTGAAATCGCGGATAAAGCCGCACTTCCTGCACTTGAGCTGGCCTCCCGTCGAGATCATGAGGCTCCGGCACTTGGGGCAGAACATCCTTACATTCCTCCACCTCCCGGGGATTAACCCTTGTTATGGACCGGGGCACTCCCCGGGAACCTTCCCGGGGGAGGAAACCGGTGGGCAAAGGCCCGGGGGAGAACCTGAAGGGTATAAGCCCGAGGGAGAACCAACGGGGCGAAGACCCGGTGGAGAACCTGAAGGGCATAAGCCCGAGGGAGAACCAACGGGGCGAAGACCCGGTGGAGAACCTGAAGGGCATAAGCCCGAGGGAGAAC
>DATGDI010000212.1:0-1616 GCA_035310965.1 Methanomicrobiales archaeon | reverse complement strand
AGCCCCAACGGGGGATTTCAATCCCCCGAGGGGGAGGAAAACCTATTTTTCGAGTCCGAAGGGATCTCGATCCCTGAGGGATGAGAAAATCTTATTTTCGAGTCCGAAGGGGATCTCAATCCCCGAGGGATGAGAAAATCTTATTTTCGAGCCCGAAGGGGATCCCTATCCCCGAGGGGGAGGAAAATTTATTTTTCGAGCCCGAAGGAGATCTCAATCCCCGAGGGATGAGAAAATCATATTTTCGAGCCCCGGGAGAGGACGGACCAGGTCCGGCCCGTCGTTTTCCGGATCATTCACCCTGCCCGAGACAGGGAATGCCTCCATCTCCTCCGCCGGGTACGGGGAAAGGATTCCCTCCAGAACGGCGGGTGTCACCGGGCCGGGCCCGAGCCAGTCACCCTCCGTCTCCTGCCGGAGGATGGCAGGCATGCGGTCATGGAGGCCGGAGACGAGCCGGTTCGGCTCCGTGGTGATGATGGCAAAGGTCGCGTGATCCCTCCCGGCAGGGTCCCGGAGGGTTGCGTACAGACCGGCGAAGGAGAAGAGGGGCGCCGCCGGTAACCGGAGATAAAACGGCACCTTCCTCCTCCCCTCCCTCTTCCACTCGTAGAACCCGCTCGCGGGGACCAGGCACCGGTGGTCCCGGACGGCGTCCCGGAAGGAGGACTTTTCGAGGATCGTCTCGGCCCGGGCATTGATGAGCGGCCGCCCGGCGGCAGGATCCCTCGCGAAGGGGGGAATAAAGCCCCAGGTCATGGTGGCCAGCCGGTTCCCCCCTGATGTCGCGACGACGACGGGGATGTCCTGCCCTGGTGCGATGTTATACCTGGGGATGACGGCCGGTCCCTCCGGAAGGCCGAACCGCTCGTGGAAGTCAATCGTGGGAATGATGGTAAACCGGCCGCACATGGTGGGAATGTTCCGCGGGGCTACTGCCCCGACTCCCGGAGGATCTCCCGGATCCGCTCGAGTGCCCTCATTGCGTCCATCCGCTTCAGGTCCACGGCCCCTGTCTCCACCCAGCGGGAGAAGCGGGCGAGGGAGACCGGATCCACGGAGCCCTGCGCCTTCCCGATCACACGCGGGTAGGTCCGGTCCGGGTAGTAGAGCGAGACGGCAGCGGCGAGGAGTGCCTCCCCGGCGGCCCGGTCGATGGTCCCCTCGTCGAGCGCCCGGGCGACGGTCGCCCGGATGTTCACCAGGGGCTCGGAGAGGGCCGTGCAGGACTCGGGGTCGAAGGCGAGGGCCACCTCGTCGTCCGACACGAGGATCCCGTCCCGGTACATCCGGAAGACCTCGCCGACCCCCTCCATCCCCAGGGTGTGGAGCTCGGAGGCCCGAAGCGCCCCCATGGAGGAGGCACCCACCACCCGCACCCCGGCCTTGATCGCCGCGAGGATCTCCCGGTGACCCACCGATGATTCCTGTAAGAAGACCCCGTCTATGAGGCCGATGACCCGGGCCCCCTCGCTGGCGGCCCGGGTGATGTCGCCCCGGGCGGCCGGGGGCCGGTAGTCGGCATCGAGGATACGGCGGGCCGCCCCCCGCTCAAGGCTCGGGCCGAGAAAGACGACCGCGCTCCGCATTCCTGCACCGCTCCCCGATCCGCTCGT
>DATGDI010000211.1:0-11140 GCA_035310965.1 Methanomicrobiales archaeon | reverse complement strand
CGGCGAGTCATTCAGGGACTCGATGATGTAGAGCCTCGTCCAGACGGTGTGATCTGTCCAGAGCTTCCTCATGCCGTTCCGGAGGTCGACCTGGGACTGGGTATAGACGGCGGGGCCTGCAAACTTCTCGGGGTACTGCTTGAGAATGCCGTCGGAGAGGGCATCGGACATCATGAGGATGTGGTTGTACACGGCATCCCATGCCACGACGTCGGCAGTGTAGTTCATTGTGTACCTGGCCACGAGTTCATCCTTGGTGGTCGAGAGGTGCTTGTAGAGGAGGGTCTGGAGGGTCGCCTTGGGCCAGTTCGGGTTCGCCGAGGCGAGGAACGTCGCGATATCGTCGGCGTTCGACGTCCATTTCGCCTCTGCGGCGGCCTGGGCGGTGGCATTCTTGGCCTTCACCGCATTGATGATGTCCACCGCGATGAGGATATGCTGTCTGAGGAGGGCGGTGAGCTGGGTGCCGGCCGCGTCACCATAGACCGGCTTGATGGCGTTCCCGATGTCCACCTGGTTCTGGAGGAGCCGCGTCGCCGCGGGCCCCGTCGCGTTCGAGTTATTCAGCGACTCGATGATGTACATCCGCGTCCAGACGGCATGGTCGGTCCAGAGCTTCCGCATCCCGAGCTTGAGGTCGACTGCCGCCTGGCTGTACACGGCTTTCGCCGGTGCAGGGGTCGTCACGGCCGGCGTGGGGGTCGGGGTAGCCCCCCCGGATGGCTGGGTGGCGCATCCGGCAAGGAGGGCGGTGAGGACGACGAGCGCTATGAGGGCAAGGAAAATGCTTGTTTTCTTCATTTCCGAAACTCCGCATCCCCGGTTCGGGGGATATCCAAAACAGGCCCCGATCGGTTAATAAACGTGACCGGTATTCACAAAATTTGCCAGTTTGTTTAAATATCACTGGACGGAAGAGCGTATCCCTGTCCGGATGAGAAATGACGGATATCCCCACTGCGGGGTTCATGCTATCGGGATCCAGAGGAAAACGTGGGGCTGGTGAGATTTGAACTCACGATCGGCGGGTCTCTCCGAACATGCGTCAGTGCCCCACGGGTCATCATCTGATATCAGAAGACCCATGGTTCATCACCCGCAAAGACCGCTGGAGCCCGCCGCCATTCCGGTCTAGGCCACAGCCCCTCGGATGACGTAACAGGGTCTCCCTTTCGGAATTTAACGCTTGTGTCAGGGCTGGTGGAAGGGAAGCCCGGGCCCGGGTCAGCCGCCGGCCGGTTTCCCCGCCCGGCGGACGAGGGAGGCGGCGGTCCTCGCAGCTCGGGCGAGGACCTCCTTCTCGCCGGGGACCTCCCCGTGGAGCATAAGGATCCTCCCGTCGCAGATAACCGTGTCGACCGAGGATCCGGTGGCCGCGTACACCAGGTTCGACTCCTCGGAGAAGAGGGGTGTCATCGAGGGCCCGGCCCGGCTGACGAGGACCAGGTCGGCCGGCGCGCCCGCCTCTATCTTCCCCGATGGAAGGCCGAGGGCTTGGGCCCCCGCCTCCGTGGCCATGCGAAGGGCCTCGGGGGCCGGGAGAGCCGTCTCGCTCCCCCAGGCGAACTTCTGGAGGAGGGCGGCCTCCTTCATGGCCCCGAACATGTCGAGGCTGTTGTTCGAGGCGCAGCCGTCGGTGCCCAGGGAGACGTTCACCCCCTCCTCCCTCATCCAGGGATAGGGCATGGCCCGGTGGACCGAGAGCTTCATGTTGCTCGTGGGGTTGTGGGAGGCCGAGGTCCCCCGGGCCGCGAGGAGGGCGCACTCCTCCCGGTCGAGCCAGCAGCAGTGGGCGGCCACCGTCTGGTCCGTGAGGCAGCCGCAGGCATCCAGGAGGCGGGCGGGACTCCTCCCGTGGGCCGCCATGCAGTCCTGGACCTCCTGCCCTGTCTCGGAGAGGTGGACATGGATCCCGATCTTCTCGTCCCGGGCGTGCTCCCCGCACCACCGGAGGCCCTCCGGGGAGACGGTGTAGACCGCGTGGGGCCCGAGAGCAGGCCGGATCCGCGGCTCCCCCATCCCCTTTACGGCGGAGACGAACCGCTCGGTGGCCCGGATCTCCCTCTCCCTCTTATCGGCATCCCCGAGGTCGATGAACCCGTAGGAGAGGGTTGCCCGTAGGCCAGCCTCCCTGGCCGCCCTCGCCGCATCCTCCATGAAGAAGTACATGTCATTGAAGGCGACCGTTCCCGACCGGATCATCTCGAGGCAGGCGAGCCGGGTCCCCCAGTAGACATCCTCCCCGGTCAGGTGGGCCTCGAGGGGCCAGATCCTCTGCTCCAGCCACTCCCGGAGGGGCATGTCGTCGGCATACCCCCGCATGAGGGTCATCGCCGCATGGGTGTGGGTGTTTACGAAGCCGGGGATGAGGATGCACCCCCTCCCGTCGATCCTCGTCTCGGCATCCCTGCGGGACCTTTTTCCCTTCCCCTTCCCCAGGGAGGCGATCCTTCCCTCTCCGTCGATGAACAGGTCCACCGTTTTTCCCCGGTACCTGACTCCCTCGATCAGGATTTCTCCCCGGCCCTTCGGGAACCCCGGACGGTCGCCCCTGGCCATCAGCCCATCACCTCGACGATCTTCTCCACGATGGCCCCGGTCCGGTCCCCGTGGGCCCGGGACGCCTCGAGGATGTGCTCCCAGGTGGGGGCCTCCCCGAGGCCGTGGGCAAAGTTGTCCACGGTGCAGAGCGCGGCGAAGGGCATCCCGAGCTCGCAGGCGAGGGTTGCCTCGGAGGCGAGGGTCATCCCCACGAGGTCGGCGACCTGTCGCAGGGCCTTCACCTCGGCGACGGTCTCGATCCTCGGGCCCTTCGTCTGGGCATAGACGCCTCCCATTTGGGCACCGGGCACCACCTTCCCGAGAGCTGCCGCGAGGCCCGGATCGAGGAGGGGGAGCACGTGGCCGATGGCATGGTCATGGATGGAGGGGCTCTCTCCCCAGGACAGGAAATCCCCCGGGATGGCAAGGGACCCCGGCGGGATCTCCCGCTTCAGGGAACCCGCGGAGCCGAT
This sequence comes from Methanomicrobiales archaeon, assembly GCA_035310965.1. Taxonomy (GTDB): domain Archaea; phylum Halobacteriota; class Methanomicrobia; order Methanomicrobiales; family JACTUA01; genus JACTUA01. The sequence goes on along the minus strand of DATGDI010000211.1, from coordinate 8,126 downwards.
GGCGATGACCCGGTCGACCCCGAGGATGGCGAGTGCAGCCATGTTGGCCCGGAAATTGATCCGGTGGGGCGGGAGTCCCCGCTGGTGGCGGAGGAGGAGAGCGATATCTCCGCAGAGAACCCCGGCGGGGCCGAAGGGGGTGTCGATCCTCCGGGCCCGGAGTTCCGGAAGCCTCGAGAAGAGGAGGCTCGTCCCCCCTAGGATTCCGAGCATTCGTCCTCCTGTCCTATCCGAAAGGAATAATTCCAGGCTTCCTTCGAGTTCCTCTCCCTCCGCTGCATACATCCCCGCCTGATCTGCTCCGGTGTTTCTCCTGTGGGTAAAAAAAGGTGTATGTACCCATCTCTCGGGGAAGGCCCGGTGCCGCCGGGCTCACGGGATTTTTACGGGAACGTCGGCGATCACCCGTTCGTTCACGGTGAGATAGTATCGGGGAAGGGGCCGGGTCCCGGGAGGGGGTCCGGGGGAAACGCTCCTCCGCACCGGCAGGTATTGGCTTGTTTGATGTTTAAGCCACCCAGACATGACTTTATAAATAGAAATGTATTTATACTATTGCTGTGAAAAGACATTATATCCTCCGGTGACCCTGCATCCCACTGCTTACCGGGAGCAGCCCGGGGGATGCCTCCTTCTCGGAATTCCCCTTTCCCACGCACCTCTCTCCCAAGGTCCGGTCCCGAGGTGATATCCTCATACGGGTTTCCCCTTCCGGCGAAGGAGGAGAGTATTCCCCCGAAAATGCAGCAGAATCCTTTAAAATCCCTGCGCACAATATGACTAGGGGCCGATAGATCAGTGGTAGATCGCACGCTTGGCATGCGTGAGGCCGCGGGTTCAATTCCCGCTCGGTCCATCCGGATCAATTTGGATGCATTTTTCATCCCACAGGGGGACGTACTTTTCCGTGGGACTTGTTGAGTGGCTGGTTCCCCAGGACCGGATCTTCTTCGATCTCTTCGAGGGCCTGGGAAACGCCTGCCTCCAGGCATCTGAGCTTCTCGTGACCATCACCGACGACTACACGGACCTGAAGAACCGGACCCACAAGATGGAGGAGCTCGAGCACAAGGGGGACGAGATCTCCCACCGCATCTACGAGCAGCTGAACCGCACCTTCATCACACCCCTCGAGCCCGAGGAGATCAACCGGCTTACCACGGCCCTCGACGATATCCTGGACTACATCGAAGGGACCACCCTCATGATGATGAACTACGGTATCACCGACACCGATGCCGCCATGAAGGAGCTCGCCCAGCTCGTCCACCTCTCGGTCGCCGAGATCGTCCTTGCCGTAAAGGCCATCAGGAAGATCAAGGACCCCTCCTATGTCGAGGAGAAGTGCATCGAGGTGAACCGGCTGGAGAACCTGGCCGACGATGTCACCGCCCATGCCATCACCGAGCTCTTCAAGGGCGGCGACGCGGTGACCATCATCAAGCTGAAGGACATCTACCAGAACCTGGAGAGCGCCACGGACAAGTGCGAGGATGCGGCAAACGTCCTCTCGGACATTGCCATCCGGCATTCGTGAGCAGGAGAGGCGACCCACAATGCCTGGAATGCAATGATTTCTCCTACCCCCCTCATCATCGGCCTCATCATCCTCGTCGCCCTCGCCTTTGACTTCACGAACGGCTTCCACGACTCCGCAAACGCCATCTCCACCGTGGTATCGACCAAGGTCCTCTCTCCCAGGCAGGCGGTCCTCTTCGCCGCGGTCTTCAACTTCGTCGCTGCCTTTGCCTTCGGGGTTGCCGTCGCGAGCACCATCAGCAACCTGGTCAAGCTGGACTTCGTGCCCATCAACTCCATTCCCTGGATACACCTCGCCGCCCTCATCGGGGCCATCGGGTGGAACCTCATGACCTGGTGGCTCGGCCTCCCGACCTCCTCCTCCCATGCCATCATCGGCGGGCTTTTGGGAGCCGGGATCGCCTCGTCAGGTCTTGCGGCCATCAAGATCTCAACCGTGATCTTCGTCGTGACCTTCATGGTCCTGTCGCCCGTCATCGGGATGACCATCGGGTTCTTCTTCATGGTAGCGGTCCTCTGGCTCGCGAAGGATATTCACCGGTCCAGGGTAGACACCTACTTCCGGAAACTCCAGCTCTTTTCGGCAGGGGCCTACAGCTTCAGCCATGGATCGAACGACGCCCAGAAGACCATGGGCATCATCACACCGCTCCTCTTCTCCATCGGCTATTTCGGGACGGGGGTCAACCCTAACCTCCTGCCGGTCCCTATCTGGGTGATCCTCGCGGCGCACGCGGCCATCGCCCTCGGAACCCTCTCAGGCGGGTGGCGGATCGTGAAGACCATGGGCTACAAGATCACGAGGCTCCGGCCCGTCGACGGGTTTGCCGCCGAGACCGCGAGTGCCGCGACCATTATCGGGGCCTCACTGGCGGGGATCCCGGTCTCCACGACTCATGTCATCACCACCTCCATCATGGGAGTGGGAACAACGAGGGGGACAAGCGCGGTGAAGTGGGGGATGGCGAGGAGCATCATCTGGGCCTGGTTCCTGACGATCCCCATCAGCGCCCTGATCGGTTTTACATCGTTCTTCCTGATCTCCCACATCCTTCCGTGAAGGAGAGGGAAGATTCAGCTCTTCGGCAGGTTCCTGAAGTACCGGCAGTCCTCTCGGACGGGGCACTCCGGGCATCTCGGCTTTCTCGCCGTGCAGAGGGTCCGCCCGTGGGTGATGAACAGGCTGTTGATGGAGCCCCAGAGGTCCCGGGGATAGATCGAGGTGAGGTCCCGTTCGATCTTCTCCTGGGAGGTCTCGTCGGTGAACCCGATCCGCCGGGCGATCCTCTTCACGTGGGTGTCCACGGCGATCCCCTCGGAGAGGTGGAAGGCATGGGCAAGCACGATGTTTGCCGTCTTCCGGCCCACGCCCGGCAGGGTGAGGAGCTCCGCCATGGTCGCCGGGACCCTCCCTCCGAAGTCCGAGACCAGGGCCCCGGCACTCCCGATGATGTGCCGGGCCTTCGTGTGGAAGAAACCGGTCGGATGGATGATGGCCTCGACCTCCTCCGCCTCTGCGTGAGCGAGGGCTTCCGGCGTCGGGTACCGCCTGAAGAGAGCGGGCGCGATCCCGTCTACGGCGCGGTCGGTGGTCTGGGCCGAGAGGATGGTCGTGATAAGGACCTGGAAGGGATTCCCGCCCCTCCGGTGTCCTTTCATTGCCTCCGGATACCGGGTCGCGAGGGCGCGATAGACCCGGAGGGCCGTCGTGGTTTCCATTCGATGGGGTAGGGCAGATTCGAACTGCCGTCAAAGCGTCCCAAACGCTCTAGGATGGACCAGGCTACCCTACTACCCCTTCCCCGGATCGTTGGGAGGGGAATGAGAAATATCTAACGAAGGCCCTGGGGATATGGGGCCCGTGCCGCATGGTACCCTTTCTCAGAAGACGATGTCCTTCCAGGCCTTCCCCTCGGAAACGAGGGTGCCCTTCTTCTCCCCGATGGCCTTTCTCGGGTCCTTCGGCTTCCGCCCATCGAGGACGACCAGGGGGATGCCGCTTCTCCCGACGATCTTCGCCGCGAGGGTGTCAAAGACGGTGTTCGACCCGGCCTCCAGCCGGTCGCCCCGGATGATGGCCTGGAGTTCCCCGGGCGTGAGGAGCGAGTGTTTCTTCGCCCCGGGGTGCTTCTTCGGGTCGGCGCTGTAGATCCCGTCCACCGAGGTCCAGTTGATGATGAGGTCTGCCCGGACCTTCTCGGCGAGGAGGGCGGCCACCGCATCGGTGGTCTGCCCGGGGATCACGCCGCCCATCACCACGATCTTCCCGTTCTCGCCGAACCGGGCCGCATCCCGGTAGCTCTCGGCGATATTCGGGTACGCGGCATCCCCGAGGGCCCCGGCAAGGAGGAGGGCGTTCATCCGGGTGACCTGGATCCCGAGCTCGTCCGCCGTCGCCTCGTCGATCCCGAGCCTCCGGGCGACCCCGATGTACCGGCGGGCCTCCCCTCCCCCGCCCACGACGATAAAGATCCGGTGATCCTTCCCGAGTTTCCGGAGGAGGGTGGCGTACTCCCTGATATGGTTCTTTTCGAGGGACGGGACGAGGACGGAACCCCCCAGGGAGATGACGATCCGCTTCATGGCCATCAAGCTCATTCTCTCGCAGGTCCACATATACCTGTATGCTCTGCTGCCCCCGGTGCGGAGGAACCGAGATCTACGAGGAGATCGGAGGGTATGCCGGGACCGTCTACCGGTGCAAGAAGTGCGGGTACCGGGGCGCCTTTATCGTCGAGATCGAGGATGAGGAGGCCCGGAAGCAGGATGAGCCGGCGGGGCGCAGGAGTTAAATATCCGGGGTCCCCTATCGGTTCCAGAGAGGAATTCCCTTGGCTGATGACAACGCAGCCATCCCCGAAGGAAGCATCACGCACGAGGCCAGGCAGTACGAGAAGCTCGAGGACACCTTCGTCCACTGCTCGGTCTGCGCCCACCGGTGCCGGATCAAGGACGGGGGTCACGGCATCTGCGGGGTCAGGCTGAACCGGGGAGGGGTCCTCTATGCCGCGACCTACGGGAAGATCAGCTCCGAGGCGGTGGACCCCATCGAGAAGAAGCCGCTCTTCCACTACCTGCCGGGAACCCTCTCGTACTCTCTCGGGAGCGTCGGCTGCAACTTCCAGTGCGAGCACTGCCAGAACTGGCACATCTCCCGGGCAACTCTTTCTGACGGCCTCCTCCGGAGCCTCTCCCCCGAGGAGGGCGTCGCCCGGGCGAAGGGGACCGGGTGCAAATCCATCGCCTGGACCTACAACGAGCCGGTCATCTGGCACGAATACCCCCGGGACATGGGGACCCTGGCCCGGGCAAAAGGGCTCGGGACGGTGTACGTGACGAACGGGTACATCACCGAGGAGGCCCTCGCCGATATCGCGCCCATGCTCGAGGCCTTCCGGGTGGACCTGAAGGCCTTTTCCGAGGAGTTCTACCGGAAGGTCTGCAAGGCAAAGCTCCAGCCGGTCCTCGATGCCTCGAAGAAGGCCCGGGAGCTCGGCATGCACATCGAGACCGTGACCCTGGTCATCCCGGGGCTGAACGACTCCATGGAGGAGATGGAGGGGCTCATCCGGTGGGTGGTTGAGAACCTGGGGCCGGCGACACCGATGCACTTCTCCCGGTTCCATCCCGACTACCGGATGCAGGACCGGGAGGCGACCCCGGTGGCGACCCTCGAGAAGATCTGCCGGCGGGCGAGGGAACTCGGGATCCGGTTTCCGTACCTGGGGAACGTCCCCGGCCATCCCTTCGAGAACACCTACTGTCCGAAGTGCGGGGCGCTCCTCATCGAGCGGACGGGGTACCACACGGAGTTCCGCCGGCTGAAGGGGGACCGGTGCGGCGAATGCGGGGAGACCATCGAGATCCGGCAGGCGGTCGGCCCGTGAGGAGGCACGGATGAAGTTCATCGCCGATCGCATGCTCGGCACCCTCACCCGGTACCTCCGGTTCATGGGGTACGACACCCTCTCGGCGAACAGCCTGGTGCCGGGGAACGCCCGGGAGGACACCGCCCTCCTCGAAATTTCCCGGAAGGAAGACCGCATCCTCCTCACCCGGGACCGGGAGCTGGCGAGGAGGGGCGGGGACCGGGCCGTCTACCTTTCGAGCGAGGAGGTCATGGACCAGGTCCGGGCCCTCTCCTCGCAGGGGTTCATCACACCTGTCCTCGTGATGGACCGGTGCTCCCTCTGCAACACGAGGCTGCGCCCGGCAACCGAGGCCGAGATCCGGTCGGCCGACTACACCCCCGAAGAGAAGGACGGCCTCGAGTTCTTCCTCTGCCCGGCCTGCCAGAAGGTCTACTGGATGGGATCCCACGGGCGAAACCTGAGGGACAGCCTGGCAAAGAACCTGGAGTCTCCCTGATCACCGTCACCCCCGGTATTCCCGGGACGGGGAGCAACACGAGGGGCCCCCTCCCATACCTTTAATGGCCTGCCTGACAATTCCCTTTTATGACCAAATTCCGCGGTATTTCTCCTCTCAGCCCGCCCGGCCGGTTCCTGCTCGTGGCCGGTATCGCCTTCCTCGCCTGCCTCCTTGCCTTCTCCGGGTGCACCTCACCGGTAATCCCCTCGCCCCTCCCGGCGACCACTCCGCCCCCCGTGGTGACGACCCAGGCCCCCCCCACCGCCCGGCCGACCATTGTCGTGACCACCCCGACGCAGCAGGCGTACCTGACCTACTCGAACCCCCAGTACGCATTTTCCATCTCCTACCCCGTCGGATGGACGAAGCAGGAGAACGTCGGGGCGAACGCCGTCGTCTTCACCTCGCCCTCCACCGGGTCCTTAAGCGACATACCGGCGACCATGAAGATCGCCGTGATCCTGGACAACACCCTCTCCCTGGAGCAGTTCAAGAACGCCGAGCTCGCGAAGAGGCATGCCCTGGACAACTATAACCTGATCTATGACCAGGCCTACAAGGGCACCGGCTTTTCCGGCTGGAAGGTCGCCTACACGGCAAACCAGGGGGTCCTCACCGAATGGGTGGAGATTTATGCCATACGGGGATCGACCGCCTATACCGTGATCTTCTCGTCCCGGCAGGACCGGTACGCCAATTTCGTGATCCAGAGCGACCAGATGTTCAAATCCTTCCAGGTCACCGGCTAGATACGCCGGAGAACCTTCCCCTCTTTTCTTCCGAGCCGGTGACGTTCCGGCTTCATCCTCTCCGAGGAGTATCTGCTCTCCGGCGGAGACTGCCATGAGCAGGATATTATCTGGGGAGGACAGATGATCTGGGGAGAAAACATGGTCCGGCCTGTATTCCCCCTCGCAATCCTCATCACCCTCGCGATCATCCTTGCCCTCGTCTCCGGTTGCACGGGGCAGGGCGGGGGGTCACAGCCCCCGGTCACCACCCCCACCATTCCGACGCCCAGGGTCACCACCCCCCGGATGACGACCCCCCTCCCTCTGACGACAAGGACAACCGTCCCGGTCACCACCGGGGTGACCCCGTCCTGGACCCCCGGGAGCATCGTTCAGGAAGGGGCGGCGATCCAGATCCGGGGTGATATCGTGGGATACAAAGCCCCCCAGGCAAATTACCTCGATGAGATACGGTTCACGGTGGTGCTCGCTCCCCGGGCAGAGCCCGTGACCTTCGAGATCCCGAACACCCAGATCGTCTTCACAAAGCCGGGGATTCCCCAGTACGGGGTGAATTACCGGATCCTCTCGGGTGACGTGAACAATAACCTCATCCTAGAGGAGGGGGAGGCCTTTCTCGTAAGTATAAAATTTACCTCCGACGCGTCCCAGAACGCCATCTATGCCGGGCAGGCGTTCACCATGGCCATCCAGAATCCCCCGCAGCGCCGGATCACCTTGACCACCGAGGCCCCTCCCACCCTGACCGAAGAGCCGATGATCCTCGCCACCGGCACGTCATAATTCCCTTTCTTCCCCGGGGGCCTCTCCCCGGGCAAAAACCTTTCATCCGGAAGTCCCCATGCTGGGATGAGCATCACCCGGTCGCCCCATGACCCGGAATACCCTCGAGATCCCCCGGAGCACCTGCCGGCTTTTCGGCACGGTGAAGGCCCTCTCGACCGTGAAGAGGAGTGCCATCCTCGTGCACGGGCCGAAGGGTTGCGTGTACCACATCAACTACATCCTCGGGATGAGAGGGGACCGCCCGGGCGCGATCTACACCACCTCCCTCGGCGAGCATGACGTCATCTTCGGGGCCGAGGGAAAGCTCGCGGAGGCCATCGGGGAGCTCGACCGGAGGCTCTCTCCCGACCTCATCTTCGTCCTCTCCTGCTGCGCCTCCTCCATCATCGGGGAGGATGTCGGGAGCGCCTGCCGGGCCGCCCGGTCCCGGGCCCGGGTGATCGGGTTTGAGTGCGGCGGGTTCGAGGGGGAACACCACACCGCCTACGGGGAGACGCTCTCCCGGCTCGCAGAGGAGCTCGCCCTGCCTGCGGAGGAGAGGCGCCCCGCGTCGGTGAACCTCATCGGCATGCTCAGGGCGGGCCCCGACCTCCGGGAGCTGAAACGCGTGCTCTCTCTCGCGGGGATCGAGGTCCTGGGGGTGCTTCCTGCCGATGCGACCCTCCGGGACCTGGAGGG
>DATGDI010000210.1:0-11770 GCA_035310965.1 Methanomicrobiales archaeon | reverse complement strand
CCCCGTATTGCGATGGCCCGTTCATTCTGTTTATACCAAAATGCGATAGGCAGGGCCCGGGCCCTGTTGAGTTACACCATAACCTTCGTCTCGGAGAAGGGCCTGACCCGGACCCAGATGTAGGTGCGCATCCGGGAGGGGAGGACGTCGGCGATGTCCCCGAGCTTCACCCCCTGCTCGAGCTCCAGATCCCTGAGGGGGCCCGCGTACGACTCGTAGGGGAGCTTCACCCGGAGGCCTGCCATCTGGACGGTCACGGGGGTGGGGGAGGTCACCTCGTGGATGGCCTCCACCTTCTCGAGGATCAGGTCCATGAGCCGGGGCGGGGCCACCGAGAGGGGGTCCTTGAAGATCTCGGTCCGGCGGAGGTCGAGGACCCGGCTCACCTCGGTGACCACCTCCTCGAGCTTCGCGATCTCCTCGGGGCGCTTCGCCCGGTGGGCGAGCCGGCCCAGGCCGCCGACATACCCTTCGACCGGCGGATCGATGCACTTCATGAGGGCCTCACGATCGGGCCCTCCCGTCGCGATGATGGGGACGGTGATTCCCCTGCTGATCTTCGGGTTCTTGTACCGGATGCACTCCTCGAAGTTCCCGTAGAGGAAGATGGCGCAGTCATGCTCGTTGATGACGTCCCGCTCCTCGACGTTCAGCTGGGCGATGCGCTTCCCGAAGCCCCGGGCGAGGCCGATGACGTTCGTCTTCGCCCCGAACTGCCTGAGGTACTCCGCCACGTCGCAGGTGGCGTGGGGGAGGTGGTGGATCTCGAGGGACATGGAGACGACGGCGATCTCGGTCCCCACGAGGGGTGAGACCTTCACCGTGCCGTTGATGGGCCTTGCGACGGCCTTCACGAGCTCCAGGTCCTCCTTGGGGACGAGGGCGAGGATGATGATGTCCCCCGCGATCTGCTGGAGCTGGATGATGTACCCCCCCAGGTCCTCGATGAGCTCCACCATCTCCTCGTACCGGTAGAGGCCGCCCTTGTAGGTGATGGGCTCGAGGATCACAGCTCCTCCCCGATGAGGGCGAACTTCTCCCTCACCTGTTTCTCCACGACATCCTCGGGGAGAGTGTCCTCGGAGGCGACGAACCAGAACTTCCCGTCGACGTACGCCTCTTTCCGGACCTTGAAGCCCTCGGGCTGGATGCAGACCATGGCGTACATGAGGTCCCGGAAGATGTCCTCGCGGGGGTCGTAGACCGGTATGTCCTCGAAGCCCTCGGCACCTCCCTCCGGGACGGTGACGACCACGGTCCACCGGTCCGGCTGCTCCACGTTCTGCTTCCCGTACCGGTCCCAGAGGATCCTGAGAAAGGGCGCGAGGTACGCCTCGTCACCGATGGAGAGGGTGATCCGGTTCCCCTGGACCTGGGCCGAGGCGAAGTCATGGACCTTCACGACGGCGGGGAGCTTCCGGATCACCCCCACGACGATGAAGAGGGGGACCGTGGGATCTACCGAGATGTGGAGCTTGGAGACGACCCGGAGGAGGTTCAAGTCCTGGAGGACGTCCGCCGCGATGCGCTCGTAGTACTCCCCGCCGGTCTTCTCCGGGCAATCGTGGGTGAAGGTCTCGATGCCCGTCATCTCTTCTCCCGGATGAACCCCGAGGTGAGGAGCGCCGACCCGACGGCTCCGATGTACTGGGAGTTCGGGGGGACGAGGATCTTTGTCTGGAGGAGGAGGCCCATGGCATGGACGAGCCCCTCGATGAGGGAGGTGCCCCCCACCATGATGACCGGCTCCTTGATATCCACCTCCTGGAGCTGCTGTTCGAAGACCTGCTCGGCCACCGAGTGGCAGGAGGCCGCCGCGACATCTTCGGGGGTCGAGCCCTGGGCGAGGGCGTTCACGAGGGACTGGGTCCCGAAGACGATGCAGTAGGAGTTCATGGGCACCTTCTTTGCGATCCCCTTCATGGCAAGGGGCCCGAGCTCGGTGATGTCGACACCCAGGCGTTTCGCCGTCATCTCCAGGAACCGGCCGCTCGCGCCGGCGCAGATCCCGCCCATGGTGAAGGTCCCGGGGATGCCGTCGTACACAGATATCGCCTTGTTGTCCATGCCCCCGATGTCGATGACCGTGGCCGGCCCCTTCTGGTGATTCGCGAGGTAGACGGCGCCCTTTGAGTTCACCGTGAGCTCCTCCTGGATGAGATCTGCCTTCAGCTGGGTACCGACGAGGTGCCGCCCATACCCGGTCGTCCCGGTGGCCTCTATCTCCTTCCTTGAGACGCCGGCCTCGGAGAGGGCCTGTTCCATGGCGGTCTCTGCAGACTTCACCACCTCTATGGTGGGGACCCAGCCCTTCCCGATGATCCGGTTGTCCCTCATCACCACCGCCTTCGTGGTGGAGGAGCCGGAGTCCACCCCCAGGGTGAGCCCCTCCTGCACCTCCCTGGCGAGGAGGGCCCGGCGCCGGGCGATGGTGGTGAGGGCCTCCATCCGCGTGAGGAGGGTCCCTGCCGTGGTCCGCTCGGTGAAGGAGTACGAGACCACGGGAAGGCGGGACTTTTCGACGATGTAGCGCCGGAGCTCGTTTCTCACGATGGCCCCCTCGGCGCACCGGAAGCAGGTGGCGATGAAGACCGCGTCTGCATCGATCCGGCCTTCGACGAGGGCCTTGGCCCGGGCGATGGCGAGCTTGAGGTCCGGGCTCCGGATATCGAGGCCGAAACGGGGATAGTCCCTCTCGAGGTCCGCGAGCGCCATCTCGGGGTAGAAGATCTCGGCCCCCACCGCGTTTGCGGCATCGTTGATCTCCTTCTGCACCCCGCTGTACTCGGGGCCGCAGGAGAGCTGGGCGATCCGGACGGGGGCGGTCATGGCTTCCCCTCCCCGAGGCCGTGGAGGAACTTCTTAATAGCCGCGACGAAGGCGATCCCTTCCTCATCGGTGGTGGGGTAGACCAGGTCGAGGACGGGCATCCCCTTCGTCCGGAGGAGGTAGATGACGAGCTCGTTCGTCCGGGCGCATCCCCCGCACCCGAAGGCGAGGTCGGCGTCGTTCACGATGATGGCCGCGTCGGCCTCCTCGATCCGGGGGCCATGGATGGCCATGCGGCCCCGGACGCCGCTCGGGACCTCGACCGCGGCCCACTTCAGGCCCTTCTTCGGTTCCTCGGGGGTGATCTGGAGGGGCGGGGAGTCGAAGCCGGCGGTCTGGACCCGCTCCCGGATCCCGATGGCAGCACCCAGGGGCTCGTGGCCGAAGCGCTTCACGAGGTCGGTGAGGATGAGAGATGTCGTCGGGTAAATGAAGACCTTAGCCATGGGCGGACTCCTCCCCTGCGATGATCTTCTCGAGCTTCTCGACCGGGAGGGGGGCCTTCGGCCGGGACCTGGCAGGGGGAACCGGGGCGCCCGAGGGGTGGAGGTCCTCCTCGAGGCCCCGGGAGATATGCCCGATGATGGTGAGCTCGAACTCATGGCCATGGAACCCGGGCCGGGCGCCGCCGAGGTTTGCCCGGCACCGCCGGGGATCACCGGGCGGGAATCCGCGGTCCTTGACAAAGATGTGGGCCGGGTCCATGGCCCGGATCTTTTCTACGATCCCGTCCACCTCCTCCGGTTTCCCCGTCACCTCGAGACCGAAGCAGGTCTCCTTGACCATCGCCCGGGGGGCGATCTCGTAGGCCCGGACCGCGATGTCCTCGGGGGTGAAGTCCGTGGACTCGATGAAAATATAGACGGTCACCGTCCCGACATAGGCCGGGGTGTAGCTTTTCATGGAACCTCCCTCACATAGACCATTTCCTTCTCCCTGAGACCTGCGATCTTCTCCGTCTGGAGGACGGCCCCGAAGATGTTCGTCCCCTCGAAAGGCTCCGAGGTCGGGCCGAACTCTCCATGGGATGCGGCCCTCACCCCGATAGTCCCCGCCCCCCTCCGGGAGTCGTTCGTCATCCCCAGGGTGAAGGCCGGGACCTCCCCCTGGGGTGTGTGCTCGGGGAGGATCCTCATCCCCTCCCTGAGCTCCGCCTTGAAGAGCGAGACATCCTCAAACCGGAAGAAGAGCCTCATCCTCCCGAGGGTGTGCCGGGAGAGGCCGGTGATCTCCCGGAAGAGGTGGCAGGTCTGGGAGGCCTCGTCCCTGAAGAGCCGGATACCGATGACCTTCTCCTCCGGCGCGGTGGTGAGCCTCACCTTCCCGGCGGCGAGCATCTCCAGGGTCGTCCCCGGGTCCTGATCCACCACCACCATCCCCACCCCTTCCCGGTCGGCGACTGCCGCGAGCCCGCGCCCGCCGGCGACCGAGAGCGCCTCCCGCACCGGAAGGCCGATGAGGTCGATCCTCGGCGGATTGATCTCGAGGGCGATGAGGTCCCCCTCCCCGGCAACCCGGACGAGCTCGATCCCATGGTCCACGTGCCCGATGACGGCGTGGGACGGGCTCGCGGCCACGTCCCCCCGGTAGATGTAGACCGCTCCCGCGGCCGGGCCCCGGGTGCGGAGGGTGACCGTCCCCTCCCCCCGGAATCCCTTCGCGCCCGGGGGGATGTGGGGCTCGAGAAGGGTCTCGTCCCGGATGTGGGTGCTCGAGGCCCGGCCGACCCGGAAGAACCCCTTTTCCATGGCGAGGTGGAGGTGCTCCAGGAGCACGGCGGGCTCCACGTCGATGCTTCCGGGGGTGTACCCCCTCGCGAGGGCCGAGACCCGGGTCACGACCTGCATCCCCTCCTCGAGGACCTGGCCGGGGTCGGTCGTGGTGAAGGAGGTGGAGCGGTCGGCCCAGGCGATGATCCGCTCGACCCTCTCGATCCGGTCCCCCTCCGCCCACCGGTCGATGACCCCCTTCCCCGAAACGACCCTCCCGACGACTCCTCCGTCGGCGGCGGCACCGTGATCGGCCAGGTGGTGCATCCGGGAGAAGATGAGGTACGAGTGCCTGTTGTCGTACCCCCCGCAGCCGAGGAGAACGTCCCCCCGCTCGTAGGGCCGGGGGGACCGGGCCGGGACGAGGTCTGACGGGAACGGCCCGAAGGCCGCCGCGTACCGGTCGGCCCAGTGGAGGGCGAGAGCCTGCTCCTTTCCCGGCGGGGCGAGGAGCACGGGCTCCGGGCGGAGGAGCTCCACCACCACCTCACCCTTCGTTGTCGTCACCTGGACGGTCTGGGTCTCGGCGGCCTCGGCGGCCCTCGGCCGGATCACCGCGACGGCGAGGCGGGCGTCCCGGGGCCCGAGGATGGCCCCGAGGGTTTCCCCCTCCCGGACCGTGCGGCGCTTCCCGTCCAGGAGGACCTCCATGGGATCACTCCGCGGCGGGTGCGGGCCGGGACATGATGGCGCGTTCCTCTTCGGTGAGGCTCCCGAGGACCTTGGGGGTCGGTCCCATCTGGACGATCCGGCCGCCCCGCATGAGGGCGAGCCGGTCGCAGATGTCCTTCACGAAGTCCATGTCATGGGAGACGACGATGAAGGTCATGTCCATCTCGTCCCGGGAGTGCATGATGGAGTGCTTCACGTCGACCTTCGTGATGGGATCCATGGTTCCCGTCGGCTCGTCCAGGATGACGATCCGGGGCTCCCGGATGAGGACCTGGGCGAGGGCGACCCGGTGCCGCTCCCCCTCGGAGAGCTGGGCGGGGTACCGGTCAAGGATGTCCCGTGCCTTCTCGCTCGCGAAGCCCGCCATCTGGAGGGTGATCATGGCCTTCCGCACGGCTAGCTCCTTCGGGAACTCGAGGCCGATGGCATCGGTGAGGTTGTCGAGGACGGTCCGGTGGGGGTAGAGGTCGTACTCCTGGTGGAGCAGGCCGATGTAGGCCTTCGCCCTGCCCCGCTCCTCGATCCCGGGCTTCGTCATGTCCACCCAGTCGTCCCCGATCCGGATGTTCATCTCCCCGGTGGTGGGCTCCATGACCCCGGCGATCATCCGGGAGAGGGTGGTTTTCCCCGCGCCGCTCTTCCCGATGATCCCGAAGATCTCCTTCTCGGCCACCTCGAAGGTGACGCCGTTCACCGCCTTCACCATCCCCCGGTCCATGGAGATGTACCGCTTGATCACGTCCCTCCCCTCGATCATCTTGTTCCCCACCTTCGGCCGGGTGAACTGCTCGAGGTCCTGGAGGCCGCTCATGAACTTCCCGATGACCTCAACGGGGGAGCCGATCATGGCGATCTCCCCGTCGTTGAGGAGGAGGGCGCGGGACGCCACGTCCTGGACCACCTGGGAGAAGTGGGAGGTGACGACCATGCCCATCTTGTTCTCCTTCGCGGCGACCTTCAGCATGTCATGGACGAGACGGGCGGTCTCCGGGTCGAGGGTCCCCGTCGGCTCGTCGGCGAAGAGGAGAAAGGGCTCCTTCGCGAGCTGCCGGGCGAGGACGACCCTCTGCTTCTCCCCTCCCGAGAGGTCCCGGGCGATGTGCATCATCCGGTGGGAGAGCCGGACCTGGTCGAGGAGGTCGGCGGCCCGGTTGATGGACTTCTCCTCGGGGTAGTCGATGTCGTCGAGGGCGCGGAGCACGTTCTCGATGACCCGGTCATTCCCGTAGAGGGCGAAGGTCCGCTGGAACATCATCGCCGTCCGGTGCATGATCCTCCGTTTCAGGGCCTCGTTCCTCTCGTCCCAGAAGTCCACGTCCCTGGCGGCGAGGGTCTCCCCGCACGAAGGGCAGGGCTTTCCCGCCATGCTCGGGAGCTCGATGTTCTCGCACCGGTCGCAGACCGCCACGTGATAGATGACCTTTCCGCCGGTGGGTGGCTGGTCCACGCCCCTCATGAGGTGCATGAGCACGGTCTTCCCCGCCCCGCTCCGGCCGATGATCCCCATGATCTCTCCCTCGGCGATCTCGAAACTCACGTTGTTGAGGGCCTTTTTCCCGTCGAAGTGCATGGAGAGTCGATCGACCGTGATCAGGGGGGTCATGGGGTGCTCCTACCTCTCACCCATACTCTGTACAGTGGGTTCATATTATCTTTTATATTGGCCGGTGGCCCGGCCGGGGGCTAATTCCGACGGGAGAGATCCCTCACGATCGTGACCACGTCACGGACCCGGGGCACCACGTGGTCGGAGGCCCGGTACAGCTCCTCGGGTTTATCGCCCGGCTGCTGGAGGGTGAGGATGGCGACATCCGCCTTCCCGAAGGCCGGGAGGTCGTTGATCCCGTCCCCCACCATGACCACGAGATCGTACCGCTCCTTCAGGTCCTCGATGATCCTCGCCTTGATGGAGGGAGTCGCGACGCCGTAGACATGGTCCCGGGGGATCATGAGATGGTCCGCGATGCGCTCGAGTTTCGAGGCCCGGTCGCCCGAGGCGATGAAGGCGGCGACGCCCATCCGGTGAAGTTCCTCGACGGTTTCCACGGCGCCCGGGAAGGGCCTCCCGCCGGAGGTGACGGTGAACTCGATGATCTTCGAGGAGAAGTTCAGGATGACCCCGCTGTCGATGACGACGAGGGCCTCGAGCCGGCACCGGTCCCATACCTCCCGGATGCACTCCTGGAGGTCCGAGACCCTCGCCACCCGGTCGCCGTAGAGGACCTCGGCCACCTCCTCGTGGGTGAACACCCGGTTCGCGCAGGCCACCCCGAAGCTCACCTGGTGGGTGCCCAGGTACTCGGAGAGGAGGAGGCCGGGGGGCCCCTTCATGACGTCCCGGGAACGGACGTTGAGCACGAGGAGGGCACGGCTGTCTGAGGCCGCGGTGATGGCCGTGGTCTCCACGTCCGGGAGGAGCTCCCCGGTGGGGATGTTCTTCACGACCCGGTACGTGGCGAGGAGGGTTCCCGCGCTGTCGAAGACCACGGCGATGGTGGGGGAGCCGGCCTGCGCAACCATTCTATGCTCCGGGAGAGAGAAGATTACCGGTTCGTATGTCTGTCCCATCGACCGCCGAGAAGATAAAGAGGATGGAGATCCGGGGCGCGGGGAGGATCGCCCGCGCCGCGGTCGAGGCCCTCAGGTCCCATGCCGGGGAGATCCCCGCGAAAAACCTCGGGGAGTTCAAGAGGGCGATGGAGAAGGCCGGCGCCCAGCTCCTCGCCACCCGGCCCACCGCCGTCTCCCTCCCGAATGCCGTGCACCTGGTCATGGCCCCGCTCGCGGCCGCGAAGAACCTGGAGGAGGCCCGGGACGGCGTGATCCGGGCCGCGGACCGGTTCCTCGCCTCGTCGAAGGGGGCCGTGGAGCGGATCGGGGAGATCGGGGCCCACCACATCGCCGACGGAGAGACGGTCCTCACCCACTGCAACTCCGAGGCCGCCCTCTCCTGCATCCTCACGGCGGCGCGGCAGGGGAAGGACTTCGAGGTCTACGCGACCGAGGTGAGGCCCGGGAACCAGGGGCTCATCACCCTCCGGGTGCTCTCCGGGGCCGGCATCCCCGCCCACTACATCGTCGACTCGGCGGTCCGGCACTTCATGCACCGCATCGACCGGGTCTTCGTCGGGGCCGATGCAGTCGCCGTGAACGGGGCGGTGGTGAACAAGATCGGCACGTCGCAGGTTGCCCTCGCCGCCCACGAGGCCCGGGTCCCCTTCATCGTCGCGGCCGAGACCTACAAGTTCGCGCCCCGGACGACCCTTGGAGAGCTCGTGGAGATCGAGGAACGGGCCGGGGACGAGGTCCTTCCCGCCGCCGAGGCCGCCCGGCTTCCCGGAGTCAGGGTCCATAACCCGGTCTTCGACGTGACCCCCGCTTCCTACGTCGACCTCATCGTCACCGAGGAGGGGGCGATCCCCCCGTCCCTCGCGTACATCATCATCCGGGAGTTCCTGGGCTGGTCCATCGAGGAGTTCCACAAGACATTTCAGATCGCCCATCGAGATCAGGGGTGATACCATGCCGGATGTCATCGCAACCTACAGGTTCAGGCCCGAGGAGGGGACCTCCCCGGGGGAGGCGGCCCGGTGGATCGCCGAGGAGGAGACGACCGGCACCTGGACGGATATCGGGACACGGGCCGGTTACGTCCGGAGGCTGGATGGCGAGGTGCTGGAGGTCGTCCCCGGGGAGGGATATTACGTCGGGAAGATCCGGTACCCCGCCGAGATCTTCGAGCCCGGGAACATCGCCCAGTATCTGTCGGTGGTTGCCGGGAACCTCTTCGGCCTCCGGAGGCTCGCCTCGGTCAGGCTCCTCGACATCGATGTCCCCGAGTCCCTGGTCCCCTTCAGCGGGCCAAAGTTCGGGATCCGGGGGATCCGGGCCCTCATCGGGACCACGAACCGCCCGCACGTCGGGACCATCATCAAGCCCAAGGTCGGCCTCACCCCGGAGGATACCGCCGAGGTGGCGTACCAGGCCGCCACCGGCGGCGTGGACCTGATCAAGGACGACGAGACCCTCACCGACCAGGCCTTCTGCCCCATGAGGGAGCGGGTCCCGAGAGTGATGGCGGCCCTCGGGAAGGTGAAGGAGGAGACCGGGCGGAATGTTCTCTATGCCGTGAACGTCACCACCCGGGCCGACCGGATCGTGGGGCAGGCGGAGGCGGCCATCGCCCTCGGGGCGAACATGGTGATGGTGGATGTCATCATCGCCGGCTTCGGGGCGCTCCAGGCCCTGGGGGAGGCGCCGGGCGTCACCGTCCCCATCCATGTCCACCGCGCGATGCATGCGGCCATGACGAGAAACCGGGAGCACGGCGTTGCGATGCGGCCCTTTGCCCGGATGGTCCGCTGGCTCGGGGGCGACCAGCTGCACACCGGCACCATCTCGGGGAAGATGAGCCACGAGGCCGAGGAGGTGCGGGGGGACAACGCGGTCCTGACCGGACCCTGCTTCGGGAGAAAGAGGGTCTTTCCCGTTTCGAGCGGGGGGCTCCACCCGGGGAAGGTCTTCCGGGAGCTCGAGGCCCTGGGGACCGACATCGTGCTCCAGGCCGGCGGCGGGATTCACGGGCACCCGGACGGGACCGCCGCGGGTGCGATGGCCATGCGGCAGGCGGTGGATGCCTTCATGGAGGGCATCCCCCTCGAGGAGCAGGCGAAACAGCACTACGAGCTGGAGCGGGCCCTGAAGAAATGGGGGAGCGGGTAGGAGTTCATCACATGGCAGAATTGGTTTTTACGAAGCTGCAGGGGAACGGGAACGACTTTATCCTCGTCGATGAGTTCGAGCGCGAGCTGATCCCCGAGGAGTTGAAGGCGAAGTTCGCTTCCCTCTATGCGGAACGGAGGTTCGGCATCGGGGCGGACGGGGTGCTTTTCCTCTCGAAGGGGGAGAAGGCCCCCCTGAAGATGCGTATCTTCAACCCTGACGAGAGCGAGGCCGAGATGTGCGGGAACGGGATCCGGTGCTTCGCCAAGTATGTCGTGGACAAGGGGTACGACAAGTACCTCGTGATCAAGGGTTTCACCAAGGACTCCTTCCCGGTGGAGACCGGGGCCGGGGTGATCCAGGTGTCGACGAAGTACGACGAGGAAGAGGAGTTCGTGGCGACCATCGGCATGCCCTCCCCGAAGTTCAACCGGAGCGAGATCCCGGCCCTGGGAGAGGGGGAGTACAAGGAGGAGATCCTCGAATATACCGTCTACGCGGTGAACACCGGAGTCCCCCACGCCGTCGTCATCGTGGACGAGGTCGGGGCCGTCGAGATGGCAGAGCTCGCCCCCGCCATCCGCAACCACCACACCTTCATCGGCGGGGCGAACGTGAACTTCGTGGAGAAGAGCGGTGAGAACACCCTCCACATCCGGACCTACGAGCGGGGCGTCGAGGCCGAGACCCTCTCCTGCGGAACGGGGGCCATGGCTGCCGCGGCCGTGGCACGGAAGCTCGGCATGGTGGGGGACGCCGTGCACGTGGAGACGGTGGGCGGTCCCCTCACCGTCCGCCTCGGCGAGAAGAACGAGATGGAGGGGCCGGCCCGCACGGTCTTCACGGGCTCTCTCGAACTCTGATCCCGTCGCCGGTCATCTCGAAGGAGAAGCCTCCCCCCGCGGGGAGGGACCGGTGCTTCTCGAGGAGGGCCCTCCGTACCCCTTCCGACCCCTCAAGCCGGACGATGGCCTTGGAGAGGTGGGCCATGGTCGTCCCCCCGAGGCCCATGAAAACATTCCGGGTCACGTCCGTGTACACCTGGTTCGTGATGAGGACAGGGACATTGTACCGCTTTGCGAGCCCGAGGAGGTAGATCACCTGCCGGGCGAGCCTCCGCTGTGCCTCCTGCCCGCTCGCGAGCTCGGTGCGGTAGAGGGCGGTCGCCGAGTCGATGACGAGGAGCCCCACTCCACCCTTCTGGAGGAGCCGCTCGGACTCGGCGATCATGAGCCCCTGCTGCTCGAAGTCCAGGGGCTCGAAGAGGAAGAGGCTCCGGGCGAGTTCCTCGGCACGCTCCCCGGCCACCTGGCGGAACCTTTCCACCGAGAATCCCTCGGTGTCGAGGTAGATCACCGACTCGCCGGCCCGGAGGCGTTCCGCCGCGGCGATGAGGGCGAGGGTGCTCTTCCCGCATCCGGGCTCCCCATAGATCTGGGTGATCGCCCGGCGCTCGAGCCCTCCGCCCAGGAGGGAATCGAGGGCGGGGATCCCGGTCGGGACCCGCTCAGCCACCACGGCCCCCCTCCCGTGAGACGATCTCCCTGGCCGCCTCCTCCGCCCTGCGGAGCACCTCCCGGACCGGCACCCCGAGTTCCCCGGCGATGCGGCGGGCCTGCTCGAACTCCGGCTTCACCGATGTGACTGTTTCCCCCGCTGACCCGATCTTCACCTCGATCTCCCGGGTCCCGTCGCCGACGCTGAAGGGCACCCGGATCACCCGCCTCCCGAGGACGAGGCGGTGGACGGTTGGGATGACCCGGATCCCGAGGGTCCCG
>DATGDI010000209.1:0-5243 GCA_035310965.1 Methanomicrobiales archaeon | reverse complement strand
GTGGGGAACGAAATAGGGAAGGAAGACCGGGAGGTCCTCCGGTGGAGAAAAAAAAAGATCTAGTATCTGATGAGATACTGGTCGTGCTCCCAGGCATGCACGGCGGTCCGGAAGGAATCCCATTCGAGGGTCGTGATTCTCTGCAGGTTCTCCATGATATGGGGCCCCAGGGTCCCGGTGAGGATTGGATCCTTTTCGAGGTACGTCATGGCAGAGACGAGATCTCCGGGAAGGGTATCGATCTTTGCCCTCTTCCGCTCCTTGGGGGTCATTTCGTAGATGTTCTTGTCCGTGCTCGCCGGTGGCTCGATCTTGTTCTTGATCCCGTCCAGGCCTGCGGCGAGCATGCAGGCGAAGGTGAGGTACGGGTTGCACATGGGATCGGGGGACCTGAACTCGGCCCGGGTGCTGTTTCCCCTCGCGGCAGGGACCCGGATGAGGGCCGAGCGGTTCGTGACCGACCAGCTGATGTAGACGGGGGCCTCGTACCCGGGCACCAGGCGCTTGTACGAGTTGATGGTCGGGTTCGCCACCCGGGTGATGCCCTTCACGTGCCTAAGAAGACCTCCGATGAAGTGGAGGCACAGGGGCGAGAGCTCCCGGTCCCCCCTCGGGTCGTAAAAGGCGTTCTTCCCGTTCTTTGCGAGGGAGCAGTGGGTGTGCATCCCGCTCCCGTTAATCCCGAAAATGGGCTTTGCCATGAAGGTCGCGTGGAGCCCCTGCTGGAGCGCGATGGTCTTCGTGGCGATCCGGTACGTGATGACATTGTCGGCGGTTCGCAGCGCGTCGCCGTACTTGAAGTCGATCTCGTGCTGGCCTGCGGCTACCTCGTGGTGAGAGGCCTCGATCTCAAAGCCCATCTCCTCGAGGGCCTGGACGATGTCCCTCCTCACGTTCTCGGCGAGGTCGATGGGGGCGAAGTCGAAGTAGGCCCCGGAGTCCTGCGGGATGATGGTCGGGTTCCCGTCCATCGTCTTGAAGAGGAAGAACTCGAGCTCGGGGCCGGTGTTGAAGACGTACCCCAGCCTCGCCGCCTCCTCGAGGGTCCGCTTCAGGATGTACCGGGGGTCCCCGACGTAGGGCTTCTCGTCATAGGTGTACACGTCGCAGATCATCCGGGCGACCGAGCTCGAGGGCCGCCAGGGGAGGACCGAGAAGGTGGCCGGATCCGGCTTGAGGAGCATGTCGGACTCCTCGATCCGGGCGAAGCCCTCGATGGAGGACCCGTCGAAGTAAATCCCCTGGGAGAGGGCCTTCTCGGCCTGGGTCGCCGGGATGGCGACATTCTTCGGCTGCCCCTGGATGTCGCAGAACTGCAGCCTGAGGAACTTGATGTCCTGGTCCTTGATCTTCTTCAGGATCGATGCCTGAGTATCCCGTGCCATGGTGGTGAAGGTCGACCTCCCATCGAATTATACTTGCGTATCGGACGGGGTTGTCAGGTGATGGGGGAGGGAGCGCGGGGAAAAAAGGGGATATCAGATGTCGAAGTACAGGTAGAACTCGTAGGGATGGGGCCGGAGCCGGACCTTGTCCATCTCGGATCTCTTGTAGTCGATCCAGACGTCGATGACATCCTGGGTAAAGACCCCTCCCTCGAGGAGGAACTTGTGGTCCTCCTCCAGGGCCTCGATGGACTTGTCGAGGGAGCCCGGGACGGTCGGGATCTTCCGGGCCTCGGCCTTGGAGACCTCGTAGGTGTTCTTGTCAAAGGGCTCCCCGGGGTCGATCTTCCGCTTCACCCCGTCGAGGCCCGCCATGAGCATCGCCGCGAAGGCGAGGTACGGGTTGCAGGCCGGGTCGGGCGGCCGGAACTCGAGCCTCTTCGTCTTCGGGTTCTCCGAGTAGACCGGGATGCGGACCGCCGCCGAGCGGTTGCGCATGGAGTACACCAGGTTCACCGGCGCCTCGTACCCGGGCACGAGCCGCTTGTAGGAGTTCGTGGTCGGGGCGCAGAAGGCCATGAGGGCGTTTGCGTGGGTGAGGAGCCCGCCGGCATAGTACTTGGCGAGCTGGCTGATCTTCGCGTACCCCTTCTCATCGAAGAAGATGTTCTTCCCGCCCTTCCAGAGGGACTGGTGGGTGTGCATCCCCGAGCCATTGTCGCCGTAGAGGGGCTTCGGCATGAAGGAGGCGACCATGTTGTTCTTCCTCGCGATGTTCTTCACGATGTACTTGAACATCATGCACCGGTCGGCCATCTGCACCAGGGTGTCGAAGCGCATGTCGATCTCGCACTGCCCCGCGGTCGCCACCTCGTGGTGGTGGACCTCGACGGGGATCCCGGCCCGGATCATCTGGAGGATGGTCCGGCTCCGCAGGTCCTGGAGGGAGTCATGGGGCGGCACGGGGAAGTACCCTTCCTTGAACCTCGGCTTGTACCCGAGGTTGGGCTGTTCGACGGCGCCCGAGTTCCACTCTCCCTCGACGGAATCGATGTAGTAGAACCCCTTGTTCACCGATTGGCCGAACCGGATGTCGTTGAAGATGAAGAACTCGAGCTCCGGTCCCCAGTAGCTCAGGTCCGCGATGCCGCTGTCCTTCAGGTACTTCTCGGCCTTCTTCGCGATGAAACGCGGGTCCCGGGTGTAGGGCTGCTTGGTCAGGGGATCGTAGACGTCACAGATGATGCTCGCCGTGGGGACCTCGCAGATGGGGTCCATGACCGCGGTCGTGGCATCCGGGATCAGGATCATGTCCGACTCCTGGATCGCCTGGAATCCCCGGATGGAGGAGCCGTCGAAGCCGATGCCTTCGGCCCAGATGGAGGTCACCGGGTCATCGATCTCGGAGAGCTCGGATGAAGGGACGGAGAAGTGCTGCCAGAGGCCGGGCAGGTCATTGAACTTGAAGTCAACGATCTCGATTCCGTTTTTCTTGATAAGTTTCGAGACGTTCTCGATGGCCCCTTCGTTCAGGTTCCCGTTCCACTTCATGGAGGGCGCGGCCATCTACCGCATCCCTCCGGAAAGATCGTTCTGAGCGAACATGGAAGTATGTTTCTACCATCAATCTATTTATACATAATGATACCATCTTATAGACGAACATAGAAACATTTTACTATGCAGGGATCCAACCACTGAGGTACGGCGTCCCCATCCGGTGGCCAGCCCGGGGGGACGGCTAAACCCTAATTATCAGAAAGTCTCAGGGGAATACGGCATGTGCGGCATCATCGGGGTCATCGACCGGAAGAAGAACCCCATGGACGGATCCGGGATCCGGGAGGCCCTCTCCCAGATGCAGGAGCGGGGAAGCGGAGAGGGGGCCGGCTATGCCGTCTACGGGTGCTACCCCGAATACCGGGACTGCTATGCCCTCCATGTCTTCTTTGACAACATCCACGAGACGAAGAAGCCCGTGGACGACCTGCTGGAGCAGTGGGGCCGGATCGTCCACGAGGGGCAGATCCCCACCTACGAGCAGCCGAACCTCCGGAGGATCCATGCGCCGTGGCGGTACTTCTTCAAGCCCGATGCGAGCCTGATGTCCTGGTCCCCCTCACCCGAAGAGGATATCATCACCCACCTCGTGATGCGCATCAACACCGACCGCAACGGGGCCCTGGTCATCTCCTCGGGGAAGAACATGGGGGTCTTCAAGGCCTCCGGATGGCCCGAGGATGTGGCGAACTTCTACCGGATCGAGGAGTACCAGGGCTACCTCTGGCTCGGGCACAACCGGTACCCCACGAACACCCCCGGGTGGTGGGGGGGTGCCCACCCCTTCAACCTCCTGGGGTGGTCGGTGGTCCATAACGGGGAGATCACCTCCTACGGGACGAACCAGCGCTACATCGAGTCATATGGGTACCGGTGCACCATGTACACCGACACCGAGGTCGTGGCGTACCTCTTCGACCTCCTGGTCAGGAAGCACGGCCTCTCCGAGGAGCTCGCCGTCCGCGCCCTCGCCCCGCCCTTCTGGGACGAGATCGACCGGATGGACCGGAGGGAGAGGGAGCTCGACACCGCCATCAGGCTCACCTACGGCCCGGCCCTCATGAACGGCCCCTTCGCCATCGTCGTCGCCCGACCTGACATGATGCTCGGGTTCACCGACCGGATCAAGCTCCGGCCCCTGGTCGCCGGTGAGAATGGCGACCGGCTCTACATCTCGAGCGAGGAGGCGGCCATCCGCCGGATGGACCCGGAGGTCGGCGAGGTCTCCATGCCGAGGGCGGGAAGCCCCGTCATCGGGAGGGTCTCGCCATGAGCAGCATCGGTGCGCTCCCTCCCCGGTACCGGATCACCGTCGACCGGGACCAGTGCATGCTCTGCGAGCGGTGTGTCGAGAGCTGCCCCTACGGGGTCTTCCGGTCCCAGGACGGGCGGCTCCTCATCGACTCCCGGAGGTGTACGGCCTGCCATCGCTGCATCGCCATGTGCCCGAGGGATGCCATCGACCTCAGGGAGCGGCCGGTCGACTACCGGACCCACCCGATCTGGACGAGGGAGGTACGGGAGGATATCTACAACCAGGCAAAGACCGGGAAGATCATCCTCGCCGGCATGGGCAATGCGGCCGATTTCCCCATCATCTTCGACCGCATGGTCCTCGACGCCTGCCAGGTGACGAACCCCTCCATCGACCCCCTCCGGGAGCCCATGGAGCTGCGCACCTACATCGGGAAGAAGCCCTCGCGGCTCGAGCTCCGGAGGAACGGCCAGGGCGAGGTGGAGCTCCTGACCGAGCTCTCGCCCAACCTCCAGCTCGAGACCCCCATCATGATCGCCCACATGAGCTACGGGGCCATCAGCCGGAACGCACAGCTCTCCCTCGCCCGGGCAGCCAAAGAGGCGGGGACCTACATGGGAACGGGTGAAGGGGGATTACACCAGGCCCTGTACCCGTACCAGGACCGGATGATCGTCCAGGTGGCATCGGGGAGGTTCGGCGTCGATATCAACTACCTCGAGAGGGGGGCGGCCATCGAGATCAAGATCGGCCAGGGAGCGAAGCCTGGCCTCGGTGGGCACCTCCCGGGCGAGAAGGTGGACGCGGATGTCTCCTCCACCCGGATGATTCCCGTCGGGTCGGATGCCATCAGCCCCTCCCCGCACCATGACATCTACAGCATCGAGGACCTGAAGCAGCTCGTCCGGGCCCTCAAGGAGGCCACCGAGTGGAAGAAGCCGGTCTTTGTAAAGATCGCAGCGGTCCACAACTCGGCGGCCATCGCGGCAGGGATCGCCCGGTCATCGGCGGACGCGGTGGTTGTCGACGGGTTCCGGGGCGGG
>DATGDI010000208.1:0-3031 GCA_035310965.1 Methanomicrobiales archaeon | reverse complement strand
GGACCCGGAAGGGTACCCGGTGAGGTACGAGGGATCCACACCGGCGGATCAGTTCGGGTTATATGCAGACATCTCCAAGCTTGAAAAGGATCTGGGCTGGAGACCGGTTACCCCCCTCTCCCTCGGGATCAGCCGCATGGTCTCCTGGGCACGGGAAGAAGGTACCCGGGGGACATAAGAGGGTCTGGAGACCTGAAAGGAGGATGGGGACATGATTGCCGCGCTCATGATCGGGCGGGAGGGAAGCACCGGTTTTCCGGGGAAAAACACGTACCCCGTCCTCGGCAAACCGCTGATGGCATACCCGCTCCTCGCAGCCCTGGATTCGCCGTCAGTAGACAGGGTATATATCTCCACCGATTCGCCGCAAATAGCATCCATCGGGAAGCAGTACGGGGCCGAGATCATCCATCGCCCTCCCGAACTCTGCACCTCCACCGCCCTCGGCGAGGACGCCTTCGTCCACGGGTACCGGCACATCCGGTCGGCGAACCCGGAGGAGATGGAACTCATGGTGCTCCTCTTCTGCAATGCCCCGACGGTGAACTCGGGGCAGATCGAGGAGGGGATCTCGGTACTCAGGAAGAACCCGTCCTATGACTCGGCGGTCACGGTGTCCCGGTACAACATGTGGTCCCCGCTCCGGGCCCGAAAAATCGGGGATGACGGCCTTCTCCACCCCTTCATACCTTTCGAGGTCTTCGGGGATTCGAAGACCCTGAGCTGCGACAGGGATTCCCAGGGGGATGTCTGGTTCGCGGACATGGGGGCCTCCATCGTCCGGCCCCGCTGCCTGGACCATCTCGAGACCGGCCTCCTTCCCCAGAAGTGGATGGGGAGGTGCATCTACCCCCTGAAGCAGTGGGGTGGCTGTGACGTGGACTACCGGTGGCAGATACCTCAGGTAGAGTACTGGCTCCGGGAATATTCCCCTGGTAAAAGGGAGTGAGACCGGGTGGGAGCAAAGAAGCACCTCGCAGGGATCGAACGGACCCCGGCCGACAGGACGGACAGGATCCGCTGGATTCGCCTCGACAAAAACGAGTGCACCCTGGAGCTCCCCCCCGAGGTTCTCGACGAGATCCGCTCCAGGATCGACCCCGAGTTCCTCGCCTGCTACCCCGAGGTCTACCAGCTGTACGATGCCCTCTCTGCCCACCTCCGGCTCCCGTCAGAGGAGCTGCTGGTGACGGCGGGGTCTGACGGGGCAATCAGGGCGGCCTACGACTCCTTTGTAGAACCCGGCGGTGAGGTTGTGAACCTCCAGCCCAACTTTGCGATGTACGATGTCTACACCCGCCTGTACCGGGGGAACCCGGTGGACGTGTACTATCACCCGGAGACCCTGGCCCTGGACCTCCCCGCCGTGCTCGCGGCCATCGGGCCCCGGACCAGCCTCGTGGTGCTTTCCAATCCCAACAGCCCCACGGGGACGGAGATCCCCCAGGAGGCCGTGGCAGCCATCGCCCGGGAGGCCGCGAGGCATGGTGCAACGGTCCTCGTGGACGAGGCCTACCATCCCTTCTCTCCCGCGACCAGCCTGCCGCTCCTCAGCCGCTTCGAGAACCTCCTCGTGGTCCGTTCCCTGTCCAAGGCCTTCGGGCTGGCCTCGGCCCGGGTGGGTTTTGCCGCCGGGAACCCGGCCCTCATCCGGGCCATGGGCGCCTTCAGGCCCATCTACGAGGTGACCTCGTACGGCGTGCTCTGTGCCACCACGATCCTCGGCAGGTACGACCTCGTGGAACAGGCGGTGGCCCGGATCCTCGGCGCAAAGGAATGGTTTGCCGGGAGGTGCAGGGACACCGGCATCGGGGTACTCCCGGGCGCCGCCAATTTTGTGAACGTGATGGTGGGTCCCGGCGAGCCATCGCGCTATGTGAGGCTCTGCCGTGACGCGGGGATCCTCATCCGCGAGGGATACCCCTGGGGTATTCTCGCCGACTGCATCCGGGTCTCCGTAGGGCGGGAAGAACATATGGAGAGTTTACATGAGGTCATCAGACGAGGGCGTGATCAGGGGGCCATGCGGTGAGGGGAATCGCCTCCCGGGGACCCTGGTTGGAGGGTTTCCCTGAGCAGGTATGTGAGCCTATGGATGACCCGGGAACCTGAAATGGACCTCAGGGAGCTCGCCCGCAGCCTGGGCATTGATTATCGCGGATTTTTTGAAGAGGTGCAGCGGAGGAATGCGGAGAGGATCCTTCAGAAGAAAAAGGCAGTTTTTCCCGATCCGGAGCTCCTGGCCGGCTACCAGTTCGAGCGACACTTTGCTCACGAGCGTCATTCTTCGGCCGCGGACCAGGCCATTATCGAGTCTTCGATTCTCTCCCGCATTGTCTTCCTGGAGTCCTGTTTCTCCCGGGAGGAGCTTCGGGACGACCGGTTCATCGACCTCGGGGATTCCAGCGGTATCTTCCTCCATGCCCTGAGGCAGCCCGGGACCTCCCTGAACATCTCCCTCGAGGCGGCGACCCAGTGCCGGGAGAAGGGCCTGGAGGCGGTGCGGGCCGACATCAGCTCCCTGCCCTTCAGGCCCGGGGCCTTTGATCATGTCATCATGTTCCAGACACTGGAACACATGCCTGATCCCATCCGGACACTCCGGAACCTCTCCGAGCTGAGTGCAAAGTCCCTCACCCTGTCGGTACCAACGGTTTCCCGGACCACGGTGCATCGCCGGGGATATCATCCCGGCTGGCGGGATTATGAGCATCACATCTTTGAGTTCTCTGACGGGGACCTGGAGAAGGTGATCACTCATACCGGCCTTCGTCTGGACCGCCTGGACCACGCGGTGCTCCTGGACGGGCACGAGGGAGGACCCGTGGATCGCCTGGCCATGTGGTCTCTCGGCCGGATGATGGCAAGCCCATCAAGGAATCCGGAGTATCACGAGGTGGCGCAGGACCTCTTCTGGGGGACTTTCAAGCGGTTCACCCTCCTCCATCTCCGCAAGGAGCCAGGATCCGGAACAGGTTCCCCCGGGGGATGAACCGTTTGGGCCCGGGACGCACCAATATTCCCGAAGGAG
>DATGDI010000207.1:0-1797 GCA_035310965.1 Methanomicrobiales archaeon | reverse complement strand
CACCACCCGTTCCTGCCCCACGACCTCGCGAAGGCCCTGCGGACGGTACTTCTCAATCCAGAGCATGCTCGAGATACCCCCTCATCTCGTCCAGGGCTGCCTTCAGGAAGTAGGTATTGCCCGGGGATCTCATGAGCCTTTCACCCTCCCCCGGACCGATCTCCCGGCAGGCCGCCGTGATGTTCGGGATGGCGCGGGTGAGCTCGTCCACCACCGTGAGGGTCGCGGCCCTCGCGGTCCGGGAGAGGGGGTTTACGTCGATGGCGATGACCCGCTTGCCCATACCGACGAGGGCCTCGCACCGGTCGCCGTCCTCCAGGGGGACGAGGACGGTGTCCGCCGAGAAGATCCCCTCCCTGAGGCACAGGGCCCGGGGGTGGGAGAGGGGGAGGAGGGGCTCGGCCTTCCCCCGGAGCACCCTGACCCCGGCCGCCTCGAGGAGCCTCGTGATCTTTTCCACCCGCTCCTCGGACCGGTGAAAGAGGTTCACCTCGACCCCTGCCCGGCATGCCTCCTGGAGCCCGGCGATGAGGGGTGCCGCGAGGGCCGCGGTGTTCCCGTTCACCGAGATGACCGGCGAACGGGCGGCCAGGAGCATGGCCGCAGCGATCCTCTCAGCCCGGAGGGCACTTTCGGTGGTCCTCTCCCCCATCAGGTAATCGAAGGCCTCTCCCCGCCCGTGGGCGGCGAGGCCCTCGGGGGTCACCACCCCCTCCCGGGCGCAGGCCGCGAGCCGTTCACGGGCGACGAGAGACCGGTACCGGGGGTGATCGGGCGGTATCACCGGACCACCTCACCGGCAGAGAAGCCCCGGGGGGAAACGCTGAGCCGGTACACCCTCCCGAAGGGGGCAAGAACCCGGGGGGCATCCCCTCCCAGGGCGAAGACCCCCTCGCCGAGCATGGTCATGCTCGCCGGGACCCCGGCCCGGTCGCAGGCCCCGAGGATCTCCCTGACCCGGGGGGTGACGAGCCCGCTCGCCTCGGCAAAGGAACGGGAGAGATAGAGGAGGTCGTCGAGATCCCTGGGGCATCTCCCCGGGAAAGCACGGCCGATGGCCTCCATCCGGGCGGGGTCCCCGAGGATGCCGGGAGTCGGGATCGGTCCAAGGCTCACGGCAAGGAGGACCGCGCCCGGGGCCGGTATCCGCTCGATCTCCGCGCCGATCCCGGGTCCCTTCCGACACTCGATCCCTCCTCCCTGGCAGGCGGCCACGTCCCCGAGGCCTGTCCGGTGGAGCACCTCGATCTCGTGGGCGAGAGATGCGATCTCCCGGTCCGGGAGCGCGAGATCGAAGAGGGCCGAGAGCGCCGAGATGGAGGAGAGGAGGGCCGCGGCGGAGAGGCCGAACCCTGCCCCGGCGGGGAGGGGGCTCTCTGTCGTCACCTCTGCGGATACCCCGAGCCGCTCCATCGCGGTTTCGATGAGGGGGACCCGGTCCCCCCAAGGAGGCATCTCCGGAAGAACCATCCTGACGACGGGAGTCCGGGACCGGACGGCCCTCGCGGTGACCCCTTCCCCGATGACGATTCCCGCACCGCGGGAACCGGTATCCCGGGGGGTCGCGCCCTGGATCCGCCGGAAGTAGCCGGAGATGTGCCCCGGTGACCAGGCTACGGCAGCGCCTTCCATACCGCCGCCGCGACCTCCTCCTTTGACCCCTTGATCCTGTCCGTCCCGCTCCCGGTAAGGATCGTCGCTTCGCTCTCGGCTGCTCCCATGGTCTCCGGAGGGTTGATCACCACGACCCCGACCCCGCGGCCGAGCAGATCCCGCGCCGCCACCTCCTCGTCGCGG
>DATGDI010000206.1:0-10984 GCA_035310965.1 Methanomicrobiales archaeon | reverse complement strand
TCGGAGGTCATCACCTCGCAGTCGTCCACGAGGTCCCGGATCCCGCCGAGGAGCACCTCCCGTCCGCCCTTCACGATGTTGTTCCCGTCCAGGAGGACGTACGCGGTCTTCTGCCCCCCCGCCTCGATGACGAGGGCCTGCACCCCCAGGTCGCCGAGCCCCTGCTCTCTGGTGAAGGGGAGGGTCAGGTGGGCAACGCCGGCCCGGAAGCCCGACCTTTCCATGGTCCCGGCGGTCTCCATCGCCCTGAGCCCTCCCGTGATATACTCGCCGGCAACCGGGCTCCCGAGGAAGGTCCCGCCGCTCACCTCGGTCATGCTGTTATGGGCGTCCACGAGGGCCACATGCCCGAAGAGCCGGTGGCCCTCGGCCATGAGGATCCACCCGATGGCTGGATCGAGATCCTCGGTCCGCTCCGGCGCCCGGGTCCCGACGAGGAGGAGGGAGTCGGCGAACCGCTGGCAGAGGAGATCCACGCTCCCCTCCCGGACCCGGAAGGATCTGCCCGCCGCCGGGCCTACCTGGAGACCGGCCAGGGAATCCCTCACGGCGGTCACGATCTTTCCCGTCTCCTCCTCCCTCGTGAGGTTGTAGTCATGGGTCGCACACCCGTGGGCCGAGAGGACCTCCCCATCGAGGGAGGCGTGGAGGATGTGGGGGAGCCTTCCTCCCCCGACGTCCCCCAGGGGACCGGGGTGGACATTCGGGACGGTGAGGAGGATGTCCTTCTTTCCCGCCCGCCGGAAGAGGAAGGACACCTGGGGAAGGGTGATCTCCTCTCCCAGGGCCGAGAAGAACTCCTCCATGCCCCGGGAACCGTCGGTGAGGTGGGCGAGGAAGGCGGTGAGGAACTGGAAGATGTGGATGTGGAAGATCCGGTGGAGCGGGCGGTCGATGAGGGCGATGAGGAGGAGGGCCGCTCCCCCGACGGTGACGAGGGCGACCACCGAGGCCGCGGTGAAGGGGCCGGGGAAGAGGAGCCATCCCGCGGCCATGCCCGGGAGGCTCTGGGAGAGGGCCGCGGGGAGCATCCTCGCGGGACGGTAATCGGCGGTGGCCACGAGGACGAGGAGCCGGACCCCGAGGACGAGCCCGAGGGAGAAGGCATAGAGGAAGGCGAGGAGGTTCGGAACGGGGAGGATGAGGCCCGGGATGACGGTGCATGCCGAGAAGACGAGGGAGGCGAGGGCGAGGGAGGCGGAGCGGTTCCAGGTCGTGAAGGAGCCGGCGAGCGTCACGAGGGGCTTCGTGAGCACGAGGGCGAGAAGCGCGGGGGCGGTAAAGGCCAGGATCCCGAGGGAAAAGGGTCCGGGCATCCTCCCCCGTGCGATGTCCAGGGCGAGGCCCGCAAGCACCGCGAGCCCGCCCGCGACGTACCACGGCGGCGCCGTGAAGAGGAACCGGGTGAGGTGTTCCATCCGTGCATCGGGGCTAGAGGCCATGAGGTCCCTCCCGAAGAACGACACCGGCGGCGATAGCCCCGGGCGTGCCGGGTGGCATCATGTCCCCCTCTCTCCGGCCGAGGGGAGATCCCCGAAATGGGTCCAGTACCGGGCGGTCATCCGGTTCCAGTCGGGGAGGTTCGTCTGGCAGCCGGCCTTCTCGATGGCGAAGGATGCGGTGGTCGCCCCGACCCGGCAGGAGGTCAGGGGCGAGTAACCCCGGTGGTATGCCGCGAGGAACCCGGCCCGGTACGCATCGCCCGCCCCCGTGGGGTCCACGACGTCGGCGGGAACGACCGGGATCCGGTGCTCCCTTCCGCCGGTGTAGAGGAGGCTCCCCTCGGCATCCAGGGTCACGACCACGACGGGGACCTGTCCGAGGATGTCCTCCCTCGGCACCCCGAGTATCCGGGAGAGGTGGATCATCTCGTGCCGGTTCGCAAAGAGGATACGGACCCGGGCGAGGATGCGGCGGATCTGGTCCGCCGTGTACCAGATGATGTCCTGGCCCGGGTCGAAGGACACAAGCCTGCCCCTCTCCGCGACCCGGACATTGAAGCCGGGATCCGCGGTGGCCAGGTGGACCTGGTCCAGGGACGGGGCCTCCCTCGCCGCGAAGGTCTCGGAGGCCCCCCACTCGAAGTAGGTGACCTGGTCTCCCCCATCGTCGGTGAAGACGAAGGCCCGGGGGGTCCTCTTCCCGGGGGCCACCACGAGGTCGAGCGCGACGCCGAGGCCGGAGAGCCACCGCTCGTAGTTGCTCCCGGCGAATTCCTCTCCCACGGCCGAGACGAGGGTGACCGGGGCGCCGAGCCGGGCGATCCCGGCGGCAGTATTCGCCGCCCCGCCGCCGAAGAAGACCTGGTGGCCGCTCACGAAGGTGGAGCCGTTCCGGTCCGGGAACCGGGGGACCCGGAGGATGTGGTCGATGGCCGTGTGGCCGACGACGTGGATCAGAGCTGCCTCACCTCCAGGACCGAGAGGGGGATGTCCCGGAGGGCCTTCCCGATGACCGATCTCGCGATCCTCGCGGCATGCTCGGCGGTCTCGGCACGGAAGACCTTCATCTGGAGGAGGAGGCCCACGAGCCCGGTCCCGGCGACCACGAGAGCCGAGGAGAGGTCCTTCCGGCAGAAGGGGCAGGGGAGGAGGCCGGTCTCGATCTCGACGAACTTCGCCGTGGGGTTCAGGCGCTTCCCCGCCTCGGCGATGGCGATCCCGAGGGCATCGTCCACCGACCCCGCGTCCTTCACGATCCAGGCCGATTCAAGGGTGACCATGTAGTCGGGCACGGGTTTCCTCCCTCACCACCGGTCCCGGTGGACATGCTCGGAGAGGTCCATCCGCCCGGTCCGTTCCGCGGGGTCCCTCCCCCTCCCGACGGCGAGGAGGGCGACGGGCCGGATGTGTTCGGGCAATCCCAGGGCATCCCTGACCTCACTCTCGTCGAAGGCCCCGGTCCAGCAGCTCTTCAGGCCGGCGGCATGGGCGGCGAGCATCATGTACGTGCAGGCGATGGTCGCATCCTGGATGGCGTAGAGGATGCCCCGCTCGCCGTAGCGGGACATGGACCGGATGTAGTTCGCGCAGACTGCGAGGACGCAGGGGGCCTCCCGGACATGGGGCTGGGAGAGGGCCGCCTCGGCGAGGGCCTCCCGGACCTCCCCGTCGGTCACCACGACCACGTCCCAGGCCTCGCGGTTCCCGGCCGAGGGGGCGGTCCGGGCGGACCGGAGGATCGCCTCGATCTCGGGCTCCGAAAGGGGGGCGGGGGTGAAGTCCCGCACCGATGCCCTCGACGAGAGAAAGGCGAGGTGGCTAGAGGAGTCCATGGGCCGAGAGGACCTGCCAGGCGGCCTGGGCCGCGGTCGTGGCATCCGATATGGCATCGGCGATTTTCAGGGTGGCGGGGCCGGGCTGGCCGCTTTCTACGATGCCGATGGCCTCGTTCAGGTGGTTGACGGCCCTCTGGAACTCCATGGCACCCGTCCCCCGGTGGGCGAACTCGAGCTCGCTCCGGATCCCCTCCATGAGGGCGAGGAGGATCCGCTTCCCCCCGGAGAACTCCCTGTCCTTCATCTCACCGAGGACCAGGAGGAGCTGGGAAACGAGGATCAGCTCCGACTTGGCCCGCTCGCCGAACTGGTACTCCTTCACCGCCGTCTTGTCGTCCATACGTAACACTATGGGGGAACGGAGATGTAAAAAGGGTTTGGTCTTATTCTCTCTGGTTATTTCTTGGCCTTGGACTTGGCGCCCATGATAGCCGACTTGGAGCGCCGGATGCGCCTGCGGAGCCTCGGGTCCTTTTCGCGTCCGCCCCTTCCCCGGCCCCCGCGCCCGCCCCGCTGGCCACCCTGCCTGGCCATCTCCTCCTCGGCCTTCTTGAACCGGGTCCCGGCGTTGGGCTTGAACCTCTGGTTCGGGCCCGGCTTCTTCACCTCGGCATCCTTCTGGGGAACGAGCCGGACCTGCCCCTTCACCCCCTTTACCTGCATCCAGTTGACGGTGCCTGTCTTTCCCATGGATAAACTCCCTGTTAATGTGAGCGAAGAGGCTGATAAAATTATTCCCGGGATTTTTCCCGGAGGAATCGTTCCAGTTCCCCGCGGAGGGCCTCGCTCACGAGCTTCCCGTCCACCTTCCCCCGTACCTCCTGCATCACGAGGCCCATGAGGGGCCCGAGGGCCGCCATCCCCTTCTCGACCACGAAATCCTTCCTTCCGTCGATAACCCCCCTGATGAGGCGGGTGAGATCCCCGGGAGTGACGGAGGTGACGAGGGAGGCGATGGCCCGGTCCGGGGTCATCCCGCCGGCCACCGCGGCGAGGAGGTCCGGGGCCGCCTCCTTCGCCGCCCTGCCGCTCTCGATGGCCGCGAGGAGGGCCAGGTAGTCGGCCCCGGTGACCCTCCAGACCTCGACCCCCTTACGGGCGAGTTCCACCGGGGTGGTGATGATCACCCGGAAGGCGAGGGTCGCCTTGATTCCCCTCCGGATCGCCTCCTCGAAGAGGGGGAGGTTCTCGGAAAAGGCCGCCTGGCGGGCCAGGGCCGGCTCGAGGCCGAGCTCCCGGGCAAAGCGCGCCGCTTTCGCCTCCAGGAGTTCCGGGACGGCAATCCCCTCCCAGAATTCCTTCTCGACGGTCACGGGGAAGATGTCGGTCTCGGGGTACATCCTGGCCGCCCCCGGGAGGGGCCGCATGTACGCCGTGGAACCCTCCTCGAGCATTTTCCGGGTCTCCTCGGGCACACCCGAGAGTGCCATCGCAGCCCGGCGGACCACCTGCCTCGCGGCGCAGCCTGCCTCCTCGGCCGTGCCTGCGACGAGGACAACGGCATCGTCCCCGGCCGCGTCCACCATCTTCCGGAGGG
Source organism: Methanomicrobiales archaeon (assembly GCA_035310965.1). GTDB lineage: Archaea > Halobacteriota > Methanomicrobia > Methanomicrobiales > JACTUA01 > JACTUA01. The sequence continues at coordinate 6,170 of DATGDI010000206.1, read as the reverse complement.
ACCGCACCTCCCCGGCGGTGATCCCGTACGCCGGGAGCTCGTCGGTGTGGAAGATTCCTCCGACGCCGCATCGCTTCGCGTAATCCGAGAGCTCGCTCCCGAGCCTCCTCCCCGGCTGGATCTCCTTTCCCACGAGGCCGGCGAAGCCCCTCAGCCGGACCGCGAGGATGACCCTCGCCTTCTTGAGGATAGAGGATTTCGTTCCCCCGAAGAGGGCGGTGACCTCGACCGGATCCTCATCGGGGGAGGCGCTCCTGCCCTTCAGCTCGTCCCGGATGGCGATGAGGTTCTCCTGCCGCTGCATCTCCCGGCGGACCACCTCGGCGATGAGGCCGAGCTCCTGCACCCCCTTGATCTCCACCCGGGCGCCGCCGGGGATGGAGATGTTGATGTCCTGCCGGATGGTCCCCTTGCCCCGCTTCACCTTCCCGGTGGAACGGAGCACCATCCCGATGTACTCGGCGACCTCCTGGACCTCCTCCGGGGTGCGCAGATCCGGCCCCGTGGTGATCTCCACGAGGGGGATGCCGAGCCGGTCCAGGGAAAAGACCTGGTCCGTGACCCGCTGCGCGGCATCCTCCTCGAGGCAGATGGTCTCGATCCGGGCCCCGCCGGGGAGGGAACCCCCCAGGGCGAGGAGGGCGGTCCGCTGGAAGCCGCAGGTGTTGGAGCCGTCGATGACGATCTTGCGCATCGTGTGGACCTGTTCGACAGGGTGCATCCCGAAGCACCTGGCGATGGTGAGGCAGGTGGCCACGGCCTCCGGGTTCAGGGGGGCGGGGGGCTCCTCGTCGTCCTCCACGAGGCAGGTAGTGTCATAGGTGTAGTACGTAAACCGCCGGACGGTCCGCATCTCCTCGAGGGCGGCCCGGTCGATCTCCCCCATCTCGCTCTCGGTCGCCCGGAGGAACCGGGTGAACTCCCCGTTCCGCTCCTTCGTATCCCGGAGGCAGGTCGGGCAGTGGCAGAAGAGCTTCTCGGCGGTGTCGAGCTGCTGGTGGATCTCCAGGCCGGCCCGTAGGGGCGGCCTGGGGAGGGCGGCCGGAGGCCTGCCCGAGAGCCCTGCCCGGAGCCGGGGCACGTCAGAGGCCATGGAGAGACCTCCTCCGGATCTCGCCCCGCAGGTTTTCGGCCATGAGGGCCCGGATCTCGCGGTCGTCCTCCGTCTGACCGAGGACCCACATCAGTTTCACGAGGGCGGCCTCGGGGAGCATGTCCTCCCCCTCCATCACGCCCGCCGCGAGGAGGTCCCGTCCCGTGTCATACACCCGGTCGCACACCCGGCCGTGGAGGCACTGGGAGGTCATTACGACGGACGTCCCGTCCTGGACGAGGGCCGCGAGACCCTTTACCCAGGAGGTCGAGACATGGCCGAGCCCGGTCCCTGCAACGATCAGGCCGCGGCAGCCCCGGTACGCCTCCAGGATCGAGGGGGCCGTCCCCGGATAGAAGGAGATGAGCCCGCATCGCGCCTCCATCTTTTCCTTCAGGGCAGGCTCCCTCCCGCCCCTCGCCGCCGCCTCGGGAGAGAGGCTGACCGTGAGGTCCGGGTACCCCACGTGGCCGAGGGGTTCCATGCCGAGGGACTGGAAGGCGTCCCGCCGGGAGCTGTGCATCTTCCTGACCCGGGTCGCCCGGTGGATGGCGCAGCGGTCATCGCTCGTGGTGGCGTGCATCACCACCGCAACCTCCCCGAGGGGGGAGACCGCCGCGGAGGCGGCACAGAGGGCGTTCATCGCGTTGTCGCTGCTCGGCCGGTCGGCGGATCTCTGGGAGCCGACAAGGACGACCGGCACCGGGGTCTCCACCATGAAGGAAAGGGCGGCCGCGGTATAGGCCATCGTATCGGTCCCGTGGGTGACGATCACCCCCGTCACGCCGGATTTCACCTCCCGGAAGACGGCCCGGGCCAGGTCCTGCCAGATGCCCATGGTCATGTTCTCCGAGAGGATGGAGGAGATCTGCTCGGTGCGGAACCGTCCGACGGAGGCAAGCTCCGGTATGGCGCGGAGGATGTCCTCGGCGGAGAACTGCGAGGTCACGGCGCCGGTCCGGTAATCCACCCGGCTCGCGATGGTGCCGCCCGTGGAGATGATGGCGAGCTCCGGAAGGTCATCCCGCTGGACAGGCCGGCTCAGCGCCAGGGTTTCGGGCTTCGGTCTCTCCTGCCAGGTGATCCTCCCGAAGGGGACGCCGATGTTATACCCGCTGTCGAGCTTCACCACCGCCTTTCCGTCCCGCCCGGTGATGTAGATGGCCGCGTATTCCCTGTCGTCCCCTTTGTACCGGATCCGGTCACCCGTCTGGAACTCGGTCACCCTCGAAGCCTCCGTGCCTCGGCGAGGAGATACCCGCGTGCCTCCGCGAGCCCTGCCTCGAGGGACTCCGTATCGGCCTCATCCTTCCTGAGGAGCTCTTTTCGCGCCCGGATGGCCTTTTTTACCGTGGCGGCAGCGGGGCCACCCGTCACGCTCCGGGCATCCACCATGGAACGGACATCGAGGGCCTTCTTCACCTTTTCCCGGGTGAGCCCGAGGTCGGTGAGGGAAATCCCGAAGGCCTTCTTTCCCTCCCTCTCGAGAATCTTCAGGTCAAGGCTCCCCGCCTTCACGGCCCTCCCGACGATGGTGTGGGCGGTGCGGAAGGGGAGCCCCAGGTCCTGCACGAAGAGGTCAGCGAGGCCGGTCGCGGTGGAGAAACCCTTCCCGGCCTCCTCCTCCATCCGGCCGGGGTGGAAGGCCGCCGTCGCGAGGGCCTCGGTGAGGATGGGAATCCCGTCCCCCGCGGCGGAGATCCCCTGCCAGAGGTGGGGGGTCGCCTCCTGGAGGTCCCGGTTGTAGCTCATGGGGAGACCCTTCACGATGGAGAGGGCGGCGGCGAGGGCTCCCGCGGCCGTCCCCGACTTCGCCCGGAGGATCTCGAGGGTGTCCGGGTTCTTCTTCTGGGGCATGATGGAGGAGGTGGAGCAGAACTCGTCGGAGAGGGTGACGAATCCGGCGAGGGGGCTCGCCCAGAGGATGAGGTCGGCGGAGAGCCGGCTCACCGTGGTGGAGAGGATCGCGGATGCCGAGAGGACCTCGAGGAGGAAGTCCCGGGAGGAGACCGCGTCCATGGAGTTCTCCACGAGGCCCTCGAACCCGAGAAGCTCCCTCGTGTATTCCCGGTCGATGGGGAATCCTGTCGAGGCAAAGGCGGCGGCCCCCAGGGGGGACCGGTTCACCCTCCCGATGGCCGAGCGGAGGCGGGCGAGGTCCCGCGAGAAGGCCTCCTCGTAGGCGAGGAGGTGGTGGGCGAGGGTGGTGGGCTGGGCGTGCTGGAGATGGGTGAAGCCGGGCATCACGGTCCCTGTGTGCTCTCCGCCGAGGGCGAGGAGGATCCCGCGGAGCCGGTTCAGGTCGGTCATGAGCCGGAGGACCTCCTCGCGGGCGCGGATCCGGATACAGGCAGCGACCTCGTCGTTCCGGGACCGGCCCGCGTGGATCCGGCCCCCCGTTTCCTCGCCGAGGTGATCGATGAGGTACGCCTCGATCCCTGCGTGGATGTCCTCATACCGATCGTCGAAGACGTCCGTCGGGAGACCCTTCTCCGCGAAGCCGAGGAGCACATCCATGATGGCCCGGGCATGCTCGCCGCCGATGAGATTCTGGCGCCGGAGCATGAGCAGGTGGGCCATGTCCACGAGCACGTCTGCCTCGGCGATCCACCGGTCTGCGTCCATGGAGGAGAGGAAGCGGGAGACCCCGCACCCCCTCTCCCCCGCCAGCCGCCCCCTCCTTATCCGGTCCTCTTTCATCCTCTCACCTACATGTTTTGGAAAACCGCCCCTTAATGCCATGCCTTCCGGGCAGCGAGCTCGATGGCCTGCTGGACGCTCTCCCGTGGCACGATGGTCGCCACCGGGATGGAGACGAGCTCCTCGATGGTGGAGGACACGATGGGGGCGCAGACGATACCGAGAGCCCCCTCCCGCTCGGCCCGGACTGCGGCGACGATGGCATCCTCGATGGTGTGCACGGCATACTCCCTCACCCTGACCCTCCTCCCGTCCACTTCGGCCACCCGGTCCTCGATACCGTCCAGGGTCTGGCGCGCCGCGATGACCCCGATGAACTCCTCCTCGCCGGCCGGATGGGAGACGTGCCGGAGCGCACCGACAATGGCCCGGAGGGTGGAAAGGTTGGGGGACCGTTCCCCCCGGAGGATCTTGTAGAGGGAGGAGGCGGTGATGCCGCTCCTCTCGGAGAGTTCACGGCCGGTCATCCGCAGGTCGGACTTCAGGATCTCGTTCAGGGTCGCCACGAAGTCCTCGTCCGAGCGCATCGAGGCCCGGAGGAGGCGGTCGATGGGATCAAGGCGGACCATGTATGAACACAGAAAGGATATTTTTTGAGGAATAAAAACCTTATTGTCCAATCCAGGTGGGCTGCTTTTTGGTTTTTCCCGGGGAAACTGGACATAAAGGAAGAATAAGAATATCTATTGTGTCATTTTTACTTTAATAATGTCCTTTATGTGGATATCAATCACGTGAAATAGAATATTTTATGAGCTGACCGGGTCCATGTTCCTCCATGAAAGGTGTGCATCTCCTCCTCATCGGGTGCCTCGCGGTTCTCCTCATTGCCGCCGGGTGCACCACCCAGCAGACGACCGCGGACGTGGGGATCCTCTACACGAAGGGGACAGGCCCCATGCCCACGCTCCTCGCCACGAAGCAGATCGACGGCTACATCGCCTGGCAGCCCTTCGTCGAGGTTGCCCCCGTCGCCCACATCGGGAAGGTTATCACCTACTCGGGGGACCTCCCTCCTGATGACCGGTGGAAGAACCACCCGTGCTGCGTCCTCGCCGCCCGCACCGACATGATGGCCGCAAACCCCGAGCTCGTCAACGACCTGGGGGCGGCCACCATCCTCGCGACCCGGTACGTCAACGATCACCCCTCCGAGGGTGCTGACCTGGTTGCCGACTGGCTCGCCGGCAGGGGGAACTTCACCTACGGGAATGTCACCGTCTCCTCGGTTGAGGTCCTGGACCGGGCCTTCCCCACGGTGAAATTCGTGAACGAACCCACGGAGCAGTGGATGGCAGGCCAGGTGGAGTTCGTCCACGCGCTCCGGGAGCTCGGGGCCGTCACCGGGTCCCTCGCGAACACCACCGATGGACAGTCCAAGGCCATCCTCTTCGACACCGGCCCCTACAACGCGGCCATGGCCATGATCGATGCGAAGAGCTTCAAGGTCCCGACTCCCGCGAAAGCCCCCGTCGGGGTGGGGTACCTCCTTTCCGATCATGACGCCTCCCTCTTCGTCGCGGTGAAGAAGTGGCAGTACTTCAACGACACGTACGGGATCGCCCTCAGGCCCCGGGACCTGGCCGCCACCAGGCCGGATACCGTGGACCTGCTCATCGCGGGGAAACCGGTGGCTGAGCTGAAGCTCATCCCGGCGGATGCCGGCCCCCAGCTCATGCAGCTTGCCGCGACGAATGCCATCCAGGTCGCCTACGTGGGTAACCCCCCAACTATCGCGGCCATTGACAAAGGGACGCCGGTGAAGATCCTCATGGCCCTGAACGACGAGGGTTCGGGGGTCGTCGTCGTCACCGATTCCCCGGCCACCAACTGGGAAACCTTTGTCGCATGGGCAAAGGAGCGGGCGGCGGCGGGGAAGCCCATCAAGATGGCCGCCCCGGGGAAGGGGTCCATCCAGGACGTCATGCTCCGGTACGCCCTTGAGGAGAGCGGTTTATCCGTGAAGGAGGTACAGGCTTAGAGGGCATGAGAAGATCCCTCGGCATTATCCTCCCCATCCTTCTTCTCGTGGGATGGGAGATTGGGGCCGTCATCATCAATAATCCCTTTATTCTCCCCCCGCTTGAGACGGTGATCCCGGTCCTCCTTCACCCCTTCGAGGACATCCTCGGGACCGGGAGCCTCTTTTACAATGCCTTCGTCTCCCTCACCCGGGTGGGCTTCGGGTTCCTCGTCGCGGTATCCATCGCAGTCCCCCTGGGCATCGGGATGGGCTGGTCCCGGACCCTCGATGCCTTTCTCGACACCACCATCCAGCTCCTCAGGCCCATACCCCCCCTCGCCTGGGGACCCCTGGCCATCGCCTGGTTTGCCGTCGGGATCTATTCCATGGGTTTCATCATCTTCCTCGGGGCCT
>DATGDI010000205.1:0-1640 GCA_035310965.1 Methanomicrobiales archaeon | reverse complement strand
CAGACCTGCAGAGGCATCCATGACCCAACCGTTAGCCCGGAACTTCCCCGTTTCCTGGTTCCAAACGCCCGCGTCCACCCCTGAGACCCACCTTCCGGAGCCGAGGTCGATCGTGAACGTCTCGAAGAAGTGCTCAATCCCGAGGAGAGCTCCCGGTTTGCCGACCACATAGTTCTGGTCCCAGAGTTCGTGAATCTCGATGCCTCCAACGAGGTCACCGCTGACCGTTCCCACCCAGAAGCAGGAATCATCTTCCCTGCAGGCGGGGTAGTTGGTCAAGTCGAACGCGGCGTCCATCGCCCCTTGCAGGGGTTCGTCCTCCGCCGCCGAAACGGCGGGGGTCGATACGAGGACGAGGGCCAGCATGCTCGCGGCAAAGGCTGTCGCCCAACCTTTCTTCATCATAGTCACCTCCCCCCGCCGTCGCGGGCCTTGAGTTTCGACGCGACTCTCCATCATCCTGGCGGTGGAAGGCTCCATACGGGCATGAGGGACCCTGTGGAATCCCATTGGAGTCCCTAGAGTCGGTTCACAACCTTCATACAGCGACACCTTGTTGGCCTTTAGCACGGGGGGGCTGAGAGGGATGCGCCTCACGGCCAAGGAACGCATTCTCCTGCATCTTCTGGAATGCAGCCAATCCGCGGATGAGGCGGAGGTCTCCGTCGACCTGGCCCAGGAGGGCGTGGCCCGCGGGGCCAGGATCGAGCTCCGCCATCTTGCTCAGTTCGTCCGCCCGCTCATCGGGGAGGACCTCGTCCGAGAGCGGAGGGCCCACGTGGTCGGGATCCGCCAGCGGCGCAAGGTGTTCTCGCTCACGCCCTCCGGTCGCACGATGGCGCTTCGCCTGCGGGAGAAAGTGACGACCCAGAAGGTCCGCATCCGTGATGGGGGCTCAGTGCGTGACGGGAGCCTTCAAGAGGTCCTCCAGGGCGTCGGCTCCCGGACTCGTCTCCTTGAGGCGATTCGGCTGGTCGAGCAAGCGGGAGTGCTGGATCTTGAGACAGTGCGGCATCCTGCCGAATCAGGCCTCGTCGAGCAGACCTGGGATGCTCCGCGCGTCAGCACCTTCGTGGGAAGACGGAGGGAGCTGGAGGAGGTCACGAGCGAGGAGGGCGGTCCCCGAGTCTTCGTGGTTCGTGGAATCGCTGGGGTCGGAAAGTCTTACTTCGCGGCCAAGGCTTGTGAGCTCCTCCGAGAACGGAGGAACCTATTCTGGCATCGGATTCGACCTTGGGAGACGAGCCAGACCGTCCTTGCCAGTCTTGGAGGCTTCCTGGAGGCACTGGATCGGCCCGGCCTCGCCTCGATCCTGACGCGGGGGGAACCCCAGCTCGCTGGGGAGGTGCTCCGTCAGGACCTGCCCGACACGCATGCCTTCCTGGTCTTCGACGACGCGCACGAGGCGTCCGCGGAGGCCGCTCTCGTGTTCCGGATGTTGGCAGACGCCGTCGTCTCTGCACCGGACGTGCGCGTTCTCCTTCTCAGTCGGCGGGCCCTTCCCTTTTACAGTCGCAGGGATGTCGCCCTGGAACGACGCGTACGCGAGATCGAGCTCGGAGGACTGGACTCCGAGGATGCGGCGGCCCTCCTGGGCGTGGGAGTGACCATGGCCGTTCCGGCCGGCCTCGGCCGGCGGC
>DATGDI010000204.1:0-2491 GCA_035310965.1 Methanomicrobiales archaeon | reverse complement strand
CTCGCCGGTCTCGCGAGCCTCCTCAAGCTGAGGCGGAACCCCTCCTGCATCGAGTGCGGGAAGTGCGAGTTCGCCTGCCCGGTCGACGAGGCGAAGCGGGAGGACCTGAAGGGGGAGTGCTACCTCTGCGGGAGGTGCACCGGGGTATGCCCGGTGGAAGGGGCCATCACGTACCGGAGGGCGTGAGAGAGGGGGAGGCCGGAAACGGCTATGGCCCGGGAGTGAGAAGAGATTCCGGAGGCAGATCCGATTGAGCGATGAAAAGAAGGAGCACGGATCCCGGGAGGAGCTCCTGGGGAAGGTCATGCGTCTCGCGGACCTCGTGGCGTACCAGGACGGGACGGTCGCGAGCCGGATGATCGTCTTCCGGGACGCGGGGAACATCACCCTCTTTTCCTTTGACAAGGGGGAGGGGCTCTCCGAGCACACCGCCCCCTTCGACGCGGTGGTGACCATCCTCGACGGGGACTGCGAGGTCTGGATCGCCGGGGAGACCCATCACCTTTCGGAGGGCGAGACCATCATCTTCCCCGCGAACAAACCTCATGCCCTTTCGGCGGTCACGCGGTTCAAGATGATGCTCACCATGATCCGCGAGTGCCCGACGCCGGGTGCATGAGAGGCCGGATGCCCGAGACCTTCCGGCTCATCGATCGGTGCCCTGGATCGGCGGGAATCCGGACCCCGACCCTCACGGTGAAGAGATGCCCGAGGTGCGGGGAGGAGATCGAGATCTTCTCGAACGAGGTCTCGGCCCCCTGCGGGAAGTGCGGCCTCGTCATCTACAACGACACCGCCTCGTGTATCCGCTGGTGCCGCTATGCCGAGGAATGCGTGGGGCCGGAGACCGTGAGGAAGTTTCGTGAAGGCGGGAGGGAACGGGACGGGGAACGTGGCGGGTAACGGGCAAAACCTGCACCCCGTGGGCGACCGGGGAAACCAGGAGAGGTCCGCCGATCTTTCGGATCATCCTGGCCAGGCATCCTCCTTACCCGTACCTCCCGAGGGATCTCCCCGCATGCCGCGTGATGCCCTGGACACCCTGGGCCTCAGGCGCCCCGGCAGGGCCCCGGCAGGAATCCTATTCCTGCTCGTGATCCTCCCGGTCCTCATCGGGTGGCTTGCCGGCTCTCCCCCTCACGCGGTCCTCGGTTTCATCCTTTCCATCCTCCTCCTCCAGGGTCTCGCCCCGACCGTCGGTATGACGCTGGGCCTCAAGGTCATCCCCCTTCTCCTCATCCTGGCCTCGGTTGCCACGGGGGTCATCCTCGCCATCTTCATGGTCTGCGATCTCTTCTCCGGGAAATCGGAGCGGATCTCCCGGTGGATTACGGGAATCCAGGGGACCATGGAGAGGTACCGGTTCCTGACGACCTACGGGGAGTTCATGCTCATCCCCATCATGTGGGTCCCCGGTATCGGGCTCTACGGGACCCCCGTCATCGCCTGGGTCCTCTGGTGGAGGGAGCTCCGGGCCATCCTCCTCATGCTCGTCGGCTGGGTCATCGCATGCCTGACCGTGGTCGGCGTCACGGAAGGGATCCTCGCGGCCCTGGGGCTGTGAGAGGGATCCGACCTTCCGACGGGACCTCCGGGGTTCCGCCCGGGAGACTGCGAAAAATTTCGTTGTTTATGGAAGATTTATGTGAATCCGGGCTAAATATGGGAGATCGACCATGACAGGAAGAACGATCTTCATATCCCTCGCCCTCGTGTGCATGGCCGCCGCGGTCCTGTTCGCGGGATGCACCACGCCCGGGGGGAATATCCCGGCCACACCCGTCCCGACAACACCAGTACCAGCAACCACGCAACGACCGGCGGGTACCGGTTCCTTCGATCAGTCGAACGACGGTGGAACCTACCCGATCTCCCGGGGTGCGGAGATCGAGCTCCGGCTCCCGGAGAACCCGACGACGGGGTTCTCCTGGAACCTGTCCCTTAGTACCGGCCTCTCCCTCATCAACGACTCCTACATCCCCAGCGATACCACGGGGAAGCTCGTCGGGTCGGGAGGGACTCATGTCTGGTTCCTCTCGGCGAACCTGCCGGGCGGACAGACCGTCTCGGGTACATACCGGCGGCCCTGGGAGCCTGCCGGGCCCGGTGTGACCTTCTTCACCCTGAACCTCATCGTCGAGGAAGGCAGCTGCGGACCCAACGTCTGCACCCTTCCCACCACGCCCTCAACGGTTCCTCCGGCGTACCCGGTGTACACGGAAGCCGATACCGGGAAGGCCGTGCAGGAATCCCGGGGCGGGACCTTCGCCATCCGGCTTCCCGAGAACCCCTCGACCGGTTATTCCTGGAACCTGAGCCTTCCCGCCGGTATCACCCTGGCCCGGGATGAGTACATCCCTCCCCAGACCGCGGGGCAGACCGTGGGACGGGGGGGCACCCGGTCCTTCACCCTGGTGGCGGATAAGACCGGCACCGGGAATATCACCACAGAGTACAGGCGCCCCTGGGTGCCCGCGGGCACCGTGACCCG
>DATGDI010000203.1:0-13669 GCA_035310965.1 Methanomicrobiales archaeon | reverse complement strand
GGACGTGGGCCGTCGAGGGCATGATCCTCACGAGCTCCTCCAGGGCCCGGGAGGCGCCCAGCACGGAACGCATCTCGATCCAGTGCCCGAGGAGCATGATGTCGATCAGGGTGGCGAGCTCCCAGAAGAAGGCCTCGCCCGTGACGAGGCCGAGCACGGTTGCCGCGGAAAACCCGTACGCGACGGTGATGGCGACCGCGATAAGGGTCATCATGCCCGGGAGCCTGGTGCGGAGCTCCTCCATGATCCCCTTCAGGAACGGGAACCCGCCATACGCGTACACCGCCGTCGAGAGGATGAGGAGAATCAGGTCGGATCCCGGGAAAGAGAACGAAACGCCGAAGAAGGACTGGAATGACCGTGACAGGATGAGGATCGGGACCGTGAGGATCATGGAGACGATGAACCGTCTCCGGAAGTCCTCGAGCATGTGACGGTGAGCACCATGCATCCCCGGCCGGTGCCCCCCGGGGGCACCCGGGCCGGTCACCGGGTGATGTTCCTCCCCGCCAACGCCGTGTCCGGCGTGGGCATCGGTGTGACTCCCGTGCGCCCCTTCCATTTCCATCGGATCCCTACCGGTTCAGCTCTTCCTTCATCTTCCGGTAATCCTCCGCGGTGATCTCCCCCTTCGCAAACCTCTCATCGAGGATACCCCCGGCAGAGGACTTCTCGCCCGACGATGCAGGCCGGCCGGTCTCCCGGATGACGACATAGATCACGAGGAACAGCCATCCGATCATGGGGAGAACGACCAGAATGAACCAGAGGACGGGGCTCATCCCGCGTTCCCTGGCGTCCCGGAAGACAAAATAACCGACAACGAGCTGGAGAACCCAGACGATACCCATCCAGATAAACATTCCGTAGAAGGGATAGGGGTATCCATCCATCATGCCGTACCAGAATCCGTCCATGCCTTATCCTCTCAGTGGCATTTTCCGCCTGAATCGCCGATTTCAGTGACCATGCGGGAATACTTCTCGGGATCTTCCTCGAACTTCTTCTTGCACCCCTCGGTACAGAAGTAATATGACTTCCCCTTGTACCTGGTCCCGTACTTTGCCCGGTTCTCATCCACTTCCATCTTGCACACGGGATCGATGGCCATACCTTTCACCTTTTCCACAGTCTCCCGACCCTTCTCCCTGCCTACTTCATGTCGGGCCCTGCAAAGCGATTGTAGATGGCGGCGATCAGGGCTCCGCCGATGAGGCCATAGATGAACATCCAGATCGCCATGATGAGGGCCCCCAGCGGGGTCGGCGAATAACCGGGGTGCAGCGGCCCGGCGATATTGACATAATCAAGCCCGATCCCTGTGAACACTGCAGCCTCGCCGACAAAGAGAGAGGCCAACCCGATCACAATGCCTGAAGCGATGGACAACGCCTTCACGTTCAATTTCATTCCTTTTCCTCCAAAAGATAGGAGGCCATAGGCGCCGGGTTATTAATAGCTACCCCTTCATCCCGGAAATTGAGGCAGGGAGATCTGGAAGACCATCGAATAAAAGGATCCGAACAGGCAAAATAGGGGGACGCAGCATATACACGTGTTCCCTTGGAGTTCGAGGGGAGGAGCCATCCATTCCAGAAGAGCAGACCCACCAGGATGTAACGTGGCCGGATATCCCCACTATCCTCCTTGTTTCAGGATTTCTCATAGCCTTGGCAAGTGTCGCAGTTACCATCGGGTCAGAATCCCGGTGGATCGGTCATGCGGTGACAGGGATCGTCGCGCTGGTCCTCATGGTAGCGGTGATCCTGACCGGGGCAGTGCAGAAGGGGCGTATAAAGGCAATTCGTGTCCATCATATTTTCCGGTTTCACCGGATGCTCAGTATATGGTTCAGCGCCTTCGTGGTCGGAACATTCGTCCTGGGATTGCTGACGACCAGGGGTCACGGGGAACCGGTCCTTGAGTCAGTTCATGGTCTCCTCGGGCTTGTCGTCGCGATCCTCGCACTCGCCCAGCTGGTCCCCAGTCTGGTTATTGCGAGGAGAACCAGGATCCGCCTCCCCCATAGGGTAATCGGCTATCTGATCGTTCCCTTGCTCGTTCTCCAGACCGTGATCGGGCTCGGTGAGGCCGGACTTATCCCCCTTATTATCCCGATTCGATAGACTGATTTCTGACAACGGGATCATCACAAGGTCATTATGGTTGGAACACGGACTTAGGAGTGATGCCCCAGCTCACCGTGGACATCGGCGGGAGACCGGGTGTTGACTGCAGGGGCTACTGCGACTACTGTTACTTCAAACACGCGAAGGATGTCCCCCCCTTCGGGTGCCGGCACTGCCCGCCCTTCAGGAAAGGCTGCGACTACTGCTCGAGATCGGTGAAAGAGCGGTACACAGGCTTCCGGGATCTCCCGGCCATCGCCGAGGATGTCCTTGCGAACCTCCAGATGATGGAGGGGGACCTCACCCGGATCACTATCAGCGGCGGGGGCGACCCAAGCTGCTACCCCCGGTTCCGGGACCTGGTGGAGCTCATCGCCGGGATGGAGGCCCCTCTCCACATCGGGTACACGAGCGGGAAGGGCTTTGATGATCGCTCCCTCGCCCGGTTCCTCCTCGATCACGGCCTCGCCGAGGTCTCCTTCACCATCTTCGCCTCGTCCCCGAAGCTGCGCCGGAAATGGATGCATGACCCCACCCCCGAGGTCTCCCTCGGGATCCTGGAGGACCTCTGCGGGGGCTGCGACGTGTACGGGGCCGCGGTGGTGATCCCGGGGGTGAACGACGGTGAGGTCCTCGGGGAGACCTGCGCCTGGCTCGAGGAGCGGGGAGCGAAGGGGCTCATCCTCATGCGGTTTGCCAACACCCGGGAATCGGGGCTCATCCTCGGGAACGAACCCGTCCTGAAGGGGCGCGAGATGCAGACCGTGGAGGAGTTCCGGGACATGGTCACCGGTCTTGCGAAGGAGTTCCGGATGAAGATCACGGGAACGCCTCTCTGGGACCCGGAAATCGGTTCCCCCTTCGCCATCCTTTCCGAGGACGGGCTCCTCGACCGGCTCCCCCGGGTGACGGGCCGGGCCACGGTCATCAGCGGCCGGGTCGCGGCGCCCTTCGTCCAGGAGATCCTGGATCGCCGGGGGTACCGCTCCCGGGTCATCGCCGCACAGAAGGACATCGCCTGCCTGATCACCATCGACGACCTGGAGCGCATCGATCTTTCGGGTCTCGAGGACGTGGTGATCTTCCCGGGCCGGGCCTTTGTCCACGATGAGGAGGCACGGGAGGTGCTCACGGCGGACGGCCGGGAACGGGAGGTCCTGCGGGGGCCGGAAACCCTCACCGCCGACGGCGAAACCTCCATGGGGATGACGAGGACCCAGGTCCTCGAGATGGAGCTCGAGGGACTCGGGAACCTGATCCGGCTCATCAACCAGTACGGGCGGAGAGATTAGCCGGTCCCGACGCAAAAGATGGAGAGGGAAGGATTATCACTCATCCCCGCTGAAAACCCAAGGGAACGGGTTGGTTTATGGGAGATGCAGTTGGCCCCGGCCACGGTGATGAGGGCGGGAAGGGGAACCGGATCTTCCGGTATTACCCCGAGGACTTCGGCGAGCTGCGGGTGAAGGTCCTCCACATGGACCTCACCTTCGATGTCCATGACGATCACACCCGGGTCATCTCTTACCTCACCGCACGTACCCTTGACCGTACCCTCCAGACCCTCGAGCTGAACGCAAAAGACCTCGAGATCGTCTCCATCACCTCGGAGGGACGCAGGGTCACGGCGGATTACCGGCGGGCCGAGTCGAAGATCCGGCTCACCTTCCAGCCCCGTCTCACCCCGGGAACGGAGTTCACCGTCCGCACCGAGACCGTCTGCCGGCCCACGAGGAACATCCTGGAGGGGCTCTACTACGACGAGACCCCGCCGGGGGCACCCCCCACACAGATCACCCAGTGCCAGCAGTGGGGATTCCAGCGCCTGGTGCCCTGCATCGACGATATGACCGCGAAGTGCACGTACCTGACCACCATCATCGCCGATTCGCGGTATACCCACCTCATCTCGAACGGCGATATCGCCGAGGCGAGGCACCAGGTCGAACCCGGCCGGGACAGGATCCGGTACAGGAACATGGTCACCCCCATGGCGCCGTACCTCTTCTTCCTCGGGGTAGGCACCTACGCGACCTTCGAGCGGCAGGTCGAGTACCCGGACGGGAAGACCTTCATGCTCGAGCTCCTGGTGCCGCCGGACTCCGACCCCTCCATCGCCCGGGAGGCCCTCGGGATTCTCCACGACGCGGTCATCTGGGTGTACCTCTTTACCGGCCCCGAACAGTACCGCAACCTGGTGATCCGGAAGGAGATGTACCGGCTCATCCGGGAGCGGGAGGCCCTGAAGACCGCCGGCGGAGATCCCCGCCGGATCGGGGATATCCGGGGCCTCCTCAAGACCTACGTGTCCCGCATCACCCCGGGGTACCAGTACACCGGGACGGTCTACCGTGAGATCGGGATGCAGAACTCCGACTTCGGGGGCATGGAAAACGTGGGGAACACGACCATCACCACGAACCGGATCATGCCCTTTCCCCAGATGACCGATTCGGCCTACGAGTACCTCTTCCGGGTGAAGGTCCACGAGTACTACCATAACCTGAACGGCTCCGAGGTGACCGGGAGGTCGCCCTTCGAACTCTGGCTGAACGAGGCGGTCACGGTCTTCGTCGAGAACCAGAACCATGACTTCCTCTTCGGCCCGGACTACAACCGGCTCGGGACCGCTCTCACCCTCCTCACCCCCGACGGGGGGACCCTGGCCCTCGACACCGGGGCGATGGCGATGCCGATAGAGCCCGACGGCTTCAACGACCCGAACGACCTCATCACCGCCGTCACCTACGTGAAAGCCCCCGAGTTCGTCCGGATGGTGGAGACCCTCCTCGGGAAGGAGGCCTTTGCAGGGGGCCTCCACCTCTATCACACCCGGTACCGGCACGGCAACGCCTCCCGGGCCGACTGGGTCAAATGCATGGAGGAGACGGGGGGCGGTGATCTGGCCGGATTTGCCCGGGCCTGGCTGAAGGAGACCGGCTACCCCGTGGTGACCGCGGAGGGTTCATACGACGGAGAGGCCCGGAGCTTCACCCTCACCTTGCAGGTATCGCCATCGAAAGAGGGGAAGGCCTGGGAGTTCCCCTTCACCTATGCCCTTCTGTCCTCCGACGGGAAGGTTCTCGCGGAGGGGATGCGGAGGATCGCCGGAACGAGGGAGGAGATCGCGATCAGGGGCGTGGACCGCCCCGCCTATGCCTCCCTGAACCGCGGGTACTCCTTCTATGGCAGGGTGAAGTACGACCCGGGGGAAAACGCCCTCCATCTCCAGGCCCGGACCGACCCGGACGCCGTGAACCGGTTCATCGCCTTCCATGGCCTCACGGACCGGGAGATGGCCCGGCTCCTCGCCGACCCGGCCGCAACCCCCTCCGAGAGGTTCACCTCCCTCTTCATGGACCTCCTCGCGGATACAGGGTGGCTCGAACGGGCTGGCGGGCAGGGGCTCACCATCCTCGAATCGGTGGAGGACGAGGGGTCGGCCCACCGGTACCGCGCCCTCTTCGAGGCGAGACAGCGGATCCTCTCGGCCATCGCGGCGAGGCACCGGGATGCCGCCCTCGCCCTCTACCGTGAGTATGCCGGGGACCCGGTCCCCGCCGCCGTCCCCGACCGGATCCGGGCCGTGAAGAGGCGGCAGGTGAAGAACCTCCTTCTCGAGATCCTCTCGACCCTGGACGCCCCGGAGGTCCATGCTCTGCTCCTCCGGCAGTTCCGCGAATCGCATTCGGCGAGCGACCGGCTCAACGCCTTCCGGCTCCTCCTCGCGTCCTCCTCCCCCGACCGCCTTCCCGTCTTCGAGGACTTCCTCAC
Organism: Methanomicrobiales archaeon; assembly: GCA_035310965.1. Lineage (GTDB taxonomy): Archaea > Halobacteriota > Methanomicrobia > Methanomicrobiales > JACTUA01 > JACTUA01. Next base: position 7,766 of record DATGDI010000203.1, on the reverse strand, counting down.
CGAGTCGTCGGGGAACCTGGTTGCCTGGGAGGCGTTCCTCTCTACGCTTGCCGGCTCGAATGCCCCGGATCTCGTGGAGCTCGTGCGGCGTGCCGAGACGGCGCCGGCCTTTCGCATCGAGCAGGCCAATGACCAGCGAGCCCTCTATGTCCGGTTTGCCATGAACCGGAAGGTCTCTCTCCAGATGGCAGACGGAAGAGCCCTCCTCCTCTCGATCCTCGAGAAGCTGGCGCGGGTGAACGAGACCTCCGCGGTCCGGGCCCTCCAGCCCCTCGCCCACCTGGACCGGATGGAGGAGGAATACTACCTCCCTCTCGCCGGGATCCTTGTGGATCTCCTCGGGACCTTCGACCCGGTCGGAAGCCCGGTCGTGCACAACACGGTGCGGCGGCTTCTCCTCGGCGCCCCCCGGGCGCTTGCTGCCTACGAAACGAAGTTCGGGAGGGTGAGGGCCCTTCATCCCGAGTGATCGGGGGCCGAGAGGGGACTCTCCAACCCGCGGATTTTTGGGAACCCTGAAAAGGGCCGGTGATCCATTCTCTCTATGCATCCCCGCTGGAACCTTGCGATCATCTCAGGGATCCTCATCCTCACCTTCGCCCTCTCCGTCGCCGCGTACCCGTACCTCCCCGATCGCATCGTCACGCACTGGGGACTGTATGGCGAGCCGAACGGATCCATGCCGAAGGCCTGGGGGCTCTTTTTCGTGCCCCTCATCTCCGCGGGGCTCGCCATCCTGCTCCTCGCCATCCCCCGGATCGACCCGCTGCGTGAAAACATCAGGAAGTTCAGGTCCGATTACGAGCACTTCATCGCCGTCCTCCTCCTCTTCCTCCTCTACCTCCAGATCCTCGTCATCCTCTGGAACACGGGTGCGAGGTTCAACTTCTCCCAGGTCCTCTCGCCTGCCTTCGGGGTCCTCTTCTACACCATCGGGATCCTCACCGGACGGGCGAGGAGGAACTGGTTCATCGGGATCCGCACCCCCTGGACCCTATCCTCGGAAAGGGTCTGGGACCGGACCCATGCTCTCGGCGGGAAACTCTTCCGGATCGCAGGGATCCTGTGCCTGGCAGGGGCGGCCTTTCCCGCTCTTGCCTTCTTCTTCATCCTCGGGCCGGTCCTCGTCATCTCCGTGTGGCTCGTCGTGTACTCGTACCGGGAATACCGAAAGGAGGAGGAGGCCGGGACCGGACCCGCCGGTCCGGGCGCCTGATCGCAACACCTTTGGGGGATACCGGCGAATCATACAGGTTACGGACGTAGGATGCCTGCCCTGAACTTCTCCGACTTCTCAGGCCTCTCCGCCGATGAAGCCCACCGGCGCCTCCTCGAGGAGGGGTACAACGAGATCCCCTCCGCCGAGCGGAAGAACCTCCTCGCCATCGTCGGGGAGGTCATCCGGGAGCCGATGTTCCTCCTCCTCGTGGGGGCGGGCCTCATCTACTTCATCCTCGGGGATGTCGAGGAGGGGGCCATCCTTCTCTCCTTTGTCCTCGTCATCATCGGCATCACGGCGTACCAGGAACAGAAGACCGAGAAGGCCCTTGAGGCCCTCCGGAACCTGTCGAGCCCCCGGGCCCTCGTCATCAGGAACGGCTCGCTCCAGAGGATCGCGGGGAGGGAGGTGGTGCGGAAGGACGTGATGGTCGTCTCCGAGGGGGACCGGGTCGCCGCCGATGCCCTCCTCCTCTCGGAGAACAACCTCCTCGTGGACGAGTCCCTCCTCACCGGGGAGTCGGTGCCGGTCCGGAAGGCCGTCGCGGCAAAGACCCCCGCGGACCGGAGGCCGGGCGGCGACGACCAGCCCTGGCTCTATGCGGGGACCCTCGTCGTCCAGGGGCAGGGGATCTCCGAGGTCATGGACACCGGCATGGGGACCGAGATGGGGAAGATCGGGAAAGCGCTCCAGTCGGTCCAGGAAGAGGAGACCCGGCTCCACCTGGAGACCTCCCGGATCGTGAGGAACATCGCCCTCACGGGCCTCCTCCTCTGTACCACCGTGATCGTGGTCTACGGGATCACCCGGGCGGACTGGCTCCACGGCTTCCTCGCCGGGATCACCCTCGCCATGGCCATCCTCCCCGAGGAGTTCCCGGTGGTCCTTACCATCTTCCTCGCCCTGGGAGCCTGGCGGCTCTCCCGGCAGAACGTCCTCACCCGGCGCATCCCGGCCATCGAGACGCTGGGGGCGGCCACGGTCCTCTGCGTGGACAAGACGGGCACCCTCACCGAGAACCGGATGAGCGTGGCCCGCCTGGGGGTGGCCGGGGAGTCCTTCCCCTGCAGCCCCCGGGGCCGGGACCAGGTCCCCGAGCCCTTCCACGAGCTCCTGGAGTTCGCCATCCTCTCCTCGAAGAAGGACCCCTTCGACCCCATGGAGCAGGCCCTCCTCAGGAAGGGCGGGGACGACCTCCGGGGGACCGAGCATCTTCACGGCGACTGGGATCTCCTCCAGGAGTACCCCCTCTCCCGGGAGCTCCTCGCCATGTCCAACGTCTGGCGCTCGCGGGAGGGCCGGGAGTACGTCATCGCGGCGAAGGGCGCCCCCGAGGCCATCGCCGACCTCTGCCACCTGGGGGCGGAACGGCAGGGGGAGATCTCGGCCGAGGTGGAGAAGATGGCCTCGGACGGGCTCCGGGTCCTCGGGGTGGCGAAGGCCTACTTCACCGAGAAGGATCTCCCGGACGGGCAGCATGACTTCCCCTTCACCTTCCTCGGCCTCGTGGGCTTTGCGGACCCGGTGAGGAAGGACGTGCCGGGAGCCGTCGCCGAGTGCGGGACCGCGGGCATCCGGGTCGTCATGATCACCGGGGACTACCCGGCCACGGCGAGGAACATCGGGAGGCAGATACACCTCCCCCTGGAGGACGGCCTCGTGACCGGCCCCGAGCTCGACCGGGCGGACGACCTGGCCATCGCGGGGAAGATCCGGGGGGCGAGCATATTCGCCCGGGTCGTTCCCGAGCAGAAGCTCCGGATCGTGGAGGCCTTCAAGGCGAGCGGGGAGGTGGTGGCCATGACCGGGGACGGGGTGAACGATGCCCCCGCTCTCAAGGCGGCCCACATCGGGATCGCCATGGGCGGGCGGGGGTCTGACGTGGCCCGGGAGGCGTCCTCCCTCGTCCTCCTGGACGACAACTTCGCCTCCATCGTCGCCGCCGTGAGGATGGGGAGGCGGATCTACGCGAACCTGAAGAAGGCCATGGCCTACATCATCTCCGTCCATGTCCCCATCGCGGGGATCTCCCTCGCCCCCGTCCTCCTGGGCTGGCCCCTCATCCTCCTCCCCGTCCACATCGTCTTCCTCGAGCTCATCATCGACCCCGCCTGCTCGGTGGTCTTCGAGGCAGAGCGGGAGGAGCCCGATATCATGAAGAGGCCCCCCCGGAGGCCGGAGGACCGGCTCCTGGACCGGAGGACCATCATCCTCGCCCTCGCACAGGGGTTCGTGGTCCTCGGGTTCGTCCTCGCCATATACCTCTCGGCTGTAGTCCGGGGTCTCGCGGATGACGAGGTCCGGACTCTCACCTTCGTCACCATCGTCATGGCCAACCTCGCCCTCATCGCCGTGAACCGGTCCTGGAGCGAGAACATCGTGCAGACCCTCCGGGTCCCGAACCGGGCCTTCTGGGCGGTCATCGGGGGGACCCTCTTCTTCCTCGCGTTGGCGGTCGCCGTTCCCGCAGCCCGGGGAGTCTTCCGGTTCGCCGTCTTCCACCCCCTGGATCTTCTCTTCTGCATCATCGCCGGGATCCTGTCGGTGCTCTGGTTCGAGGTCTACAAGATCGCACGGCCGTCGGCCGGGCCCTGAGATCGCCCGGGCCGCCCTGCCGGGCCGCGGCCGGCAGGGGTATTTCCCTTGATTTATCAGGGATGTCAACCCATGGAAGAGCAGAGGATCCGATGGACGAGAGCCGGCCCCTGAAGGAACCCCCCTCCCCCGCCCGGCTCTTCCTCTCCTTCCTCCTCCTCGGTGCAACGGCCTTCGGCGGCCCGGCCATGGTGGAGTACATCCGGCGCCTTTCCGTCGAGGAGAAGGGGTGGCTGGACGAGCGCTCCTTCCGGGACGGGGTTGCCCTCTGCACCACGGTCCCCGGGGCCACCGCGATGCAGGTCGCGGCCTACGTCGGGCTCCGGGTCCGGGGAGTCCTCGGGGCGGCCGCCGCCTACATCGCCTTTGGCCTCCCGGCCTTCCTCTTTATGATGGTCCTCTCGGCCCTCTACCTGGAGATGAAGGGGATCGGGATGGCCACCTCCGCCTTCCAGGGGCTCAAGCTCCTGGTGGTCGCCATCGTGGGCGCGGCCGCCCTCGGCTTCTCCCGGGATACCCTCACCGGGATCCGGCCCCTCGCCATCGCCCTTCTCGCCGCGGCCCTTTTCCTCGCCGGCGTGAGCCCCATTGCCATCATCCTCCTCGCCGGAGTCCTCGGGATCCTCCTGGGAACGGCTCTCCCTGCAGGGGAAGGGGGCTCGTCCGGAGAGGCGGGAGGGCCGACGCTCCGGGTGGTCATCCTTATCATTCTCGGCGCGGCCGCCCTCGTCGCCGCCCTCGCCCTCCTCGCCCCGCCCCTTGCCGAGATCTTTTCCCTGATGCTCCGGATCGACCTCTTCGCTTTCGGAGGGGGGCAGGCCTCCCTCCCCCTCCTCTTCCACGAGGTGGTCACCGCCCGGGGCTGGCTCGACGCCCCCACCTTCCTCGACGGGATCGCCCTCGGCCAGGTCACCCCGGGCCCCATCGTCATCTCGGCGACCTTCATCGGCTACCTCCTGCAGGGCCCTGCCGGCGGGTTGGTCGCGACCATCGGGATCTTCCTCCCGTCCTTCCTCATGGTCATCGGCATCGCCCCGTATTTCCCGAGGATCCGGGATTCGCCTGCCCTGAGCCGGGCCTTCGGGGGTATCGTCGCCTCCTTCGCCGGCCTCCTCATCTCGGTGACCATCCTCTTCGGCTCCCAGATCCCCTGGAACCTCCCCCGGGTGCTCATCGGGGTGGGCGCCTTCCTTGCCCTCTCGGGGAAGGTGAAGGTGTACTGGGTGGTCATCGCGGGGGTCATCCTCTCCCTTCTCCTCCTGTAAAGGGGGGGCGCGGGTCTAAGGGCGGAGAGGCGCGGATCTAAGGGCGGGGGGCGCAGATCTAAGGGCGGGGATAGGCTTTTTACAGGCCATCCCCCAGCTTGCCGGGAGACATGAGGCTCGGGGTCCTCTTCTCGGGCGGCAAGGACTCGGCCTTCGCCGCATGGCGGGCGATGCAGAAGGAGGAGGTCGCCTGCATGATCACCGTCGTTCCCTCGAACCCTGAAAGCTATCTGTTCCATACCCCGAACATCCACCTCACCGGCCTCCAGGCCGAGGCGGCGGGCCTCCCCCTCGTCTCGATGCCGAGCCGGGGGATCGAGGAGGAGGAGGTCGCCGACCTCTCCCGGGCCGTTGCCCTCGCCGCCAGGGAGCAGGGGATCGAAGGGGTGGTGACAGGGGCGATCCACTCGGTGTACCAGGCCACCCGGGTCCAGAGGGTCTGTCATGACCTGGGCCTCTGGTGCTTCAATCCGCTCTGGCAGAGGGACGAGGAGGAGCACCTGGAGGAGGTGGTCTCCTCGGGTTTCCGTTTCCTCGTCTCGGGGGTCTCGGCGGCACCTCTTGGCGCCGAATGGCTCGGGCGGGAGGTGGACCGGCCTGCCCTCGACGAGCTGAAGGCCCTGGCACGCCGGCACCGGATGAACCCGGCGGGGGAGGGAGGCGAGTACGAGACTTTTGTCCTCGATGCGCCGTTCTTCAGGAAGAGGATCGAGATCCTGGGTTCCTCCAGGGAGTTCCACGGGGATCGCGGGACCTTCGGGATCACGGATGCCCGGCTGGTGGCGAAATGATCCTCATCGAAGACCTCTCGTACCGGCCCGGCTCCCTCTCCGCCGACGAGTTCGTGGCCCCCGTGGAGCGCATCGTACGAACCGATGGAGAAACCACCCTTATCCGCCACTACGCCGATATCTCCGGTCCCGATCTGGCATCCGCCGATGGGGTCATCCTCTGCGGGACCGCCCTTGCAGACTTCGGCTATCTCGACGGGATGGAGCACTTCGCCTGGCTCCCCTCCTTCCCCCGGCCCGTATTCGGAATCTGTGCCGGAATGCAGGTCATCGCGAAGACCTTCGGGGGGGAGGTTCGGCCGGGGGTCGCCATCGGGATGGCCGGGCAGGAGGTGACCGCCCCCGATCCCCTCCTCGCCGGGAAGGACCGGTTCGACGCCTACGAGCTCCACAGCCTCTCGGTGGTACCCCCGGCCTCCTTCCGGGTCCTTGCCGTCTCCCCGTCAGGAATCCAGGTCATCCGGCACCGGGAAAGGCCCGTGTACGGGGTGATGTTTCATCCCGAGGTGAGGAACGAGTGGCTGATCCGGAGGTTCCTCTCCCTCTGCCGCCTTCGCGAAGGCAGGGATGCCCTCATGTAGGTGCGAGGCACACGCTGGTGGAGGAATCATGGAGGAAGGGAACCGGGTCACGAGGATCGGCCTCGTCCAGATGAAGGTCTCGGATGACCCGGAGAAAAACCTGGAGCGGGCCCTCGCGGCCGCCGGGGAGGCGGCCCGGCGTGGTGCCCGGATCATCTGTCTCCCCGAGCTGTACCGGACCCGCTACTTCCCGCAGGACGAATGCGCCGGACTGCAGGAGCGCTCGGAGAAGATCCCGGGAGTATCGGCCCGGGCCTTTTCCGCCTTCGCCCGGGAGCACGGGGTGGTGGTGATCGTCCCGGTCTTCGAACGGGGCGAATCGGGGGCCTTCCACAACACCGCGGTGGTCGTCGATCGGGATGGGGGCAGCCTCCCGTTATACCGGAAGGTCCACGTGCCCCATGATCCCCTCTACTACGAGAGGCACTACTTCGTGCCGGGCGATGGGTACCGGGTGTACGATACCGCCGGGGCACGGTTTTCCGTCCTCATCTGCTATGACCAGTGGTTCCCCGAGGCGGCGAGGGCCGCAACCCTCATGGGCGCCGAGATCCTCTTCTACCCCACGGCTATCGGCCGGATCCGCGGGGCGGTGCCCCCCGAGGGGGACTGGCAGGAGGCCTGGGAGACGATCCAGCGGGGCCATGCCATCGCGAACGGCATCCACGTGGCCTGCGTCAACCGCACGGGTGAGGAGGGGGATCTCCTCTTCTGGGGCGGGTCCTTTGTCGCGGATGCCTTCGGGAAAGTCGTCGCGAGGGCCGGTGAGGGGGAGGAGGTCCTCGTCACTGACCTCGACCTCTCCATGAACCGGAGGGTGAGGGATGCATGGGGGTTCTTCAGGAACCGCCGGCCGGACACGTACCGGATCCTCACGGATCCCGTGGCCCGGGAGTACACAGGGCCATCGGGCGCGTGGGCCACCCCGAAGAGTCTTGGATTCTCCATGCCCCCCGAGTGGGAGCCCCACGAGGCAACCTGGCTCGCCTGGCCCCACAACCCCGAGACCTTTGGTGACATCCCCGCCGTGCAGACGGCTTACCTCGCCATCATCGGCGCCCTCGCCCCGGGAGAGCGGGTGAATCTCCTCGTCCGGGATCGGGAGATGGAGGTACGGGTACGGGGGCTCCTGGAAGGGGCCGGGATCGACTCCGCACGGGTGAGCCTGATACCTTTCGACTATGCGGATGTCTGGTTCCGGGACTTCGGCCCCTCCTTCGTCGTGAACCGGAAGGACCGGACGACGGCTATGGTGGCCTGGGAGTTCAACGCCTGGGGCGGGAAATACCCGTGGATTGTCAGGGACACCCGGGTC
>DATGDI010000202.1:0-4528 GCA_035310965.1 Methanomicrobiales archaeon | reverse complement strand
TCTTCGTCGGCGGCCTGTTCCTGGGGAAGGACCATGCCCTCATCATCCGCCCCCCGCAGGGGTATACGGCCTCCCTCGCGACCCCCACGCCCGACAGCACGAGGGACGGCCTCACCTGGTACGGGCTCCGGTCCCTGGGGGCGGGTGAACCGAGGGTCGTCTTCAGCAGGGACTCGTTCCCCCTGACACCGGCCCTTTTCGGCATCGGCCTCGCGGTCCTTGCCCTCGGGATCTATGCCGTTAGGAGGAGGTTCCGCCGTGCTCCGACGGTACCGGCAGTCGAGCAGGTGCCTGCCCCCGTGGATCCGCTGGCCGCCCTCGAGCTTGGTGACCGGATCCTCGCGCTTCTCGCCGGGAGGGGGGGCTCCCTCTTTCAGTCGGAGATCGTCGAGATCCTCGGCCTCCCCAAGTCGACGGTGAGCGAGGCCATCAACCGGCTCCACGACGGCGGGAAAATCGAGAAGGTCAGGAAGGGGCGGGAGAACCTGATCCGGATCCCGAAGGGAGATGAAGGGGACGGATCAGCCGACGGCCCCGCTTCTAGATGACCCTCTCCATCTCCGATCTCCGGGCATAGTACACCCCTACCAGGTGGTGGGGATGGTACCGCTCCTTTGCCTCCCGGAGGCCGGGCACCCCGAGGTCGCTCTCCCGGTTGATGAAGGGATAGCGATCCCGGAGGAGGAGGGCCGTCTCCTGGTTGACGGCCCGGTAGATCCCCTCGCAGTCGGGGAGCCCCTTCTCGAAGTGCACCACCGCCGTCTCGGGGTTCAGCTCCTGGAAGATGGCCATCGCCCCGATCCGGTTACCGTCCTGAGCCCCGATCCGGCCCGCGTCCGTGGCCCCCTCCTGGTCCCGGACCCGGATGAGGAGGCCGGAGAGGTTCAGGACTTCCAGGTGGGCCAGGGCGAAGAGGATGGCCTCCCTCTCCTTCGCAAGCACCGGGTCGGTCTCGCAGTCCCTCCAGTCGCACCAGCGCTCGAGGAACTCCCTCGCCTCACCGGTGTTCTCCCCGGTGATGGCCTCGGTGGCGAAGGAGCACCGGCGGTGAAACCGGTTCAGCTGGTGCCGGATCTTCAGGTACGGTTTCCCGGGCAGGTCCGCGAGGTCCGAGGACAGGTACACGTACTCGAAAAAGTCCCGGAAGGGATGGAGGACGAGCTCCGGGCAGACCTCCCCGAGGTAGCTCCGGTCCTCGCCATTGAAGGTGACGAAGGGGGTGCTTCCCCCCGCATCAAGGGAGAGCCGGAGCACCTCCTTCGTGACCTCCGGGTCCCGGGGGCCGATGGGGAAGCGGAACCGGGTCTCCCCGTTCACCGTGCTCGAGAGGACGAGATGATCCCCGGTCACCGCCTTGCGGTAATGGGCATAGTGGTTCCAGCAGACCATGTTCGCGAAACTGTTGTCGCTGTGGAGCTGGGGGTAAGACCGGTAGAAGGAAGAGAAGAGATCCCGGTCCTCCAGGGTCACCGGGGAGAAGTCCTCAGCGGAGAACATCTTTCTCCTCTCCCCGGTACATCATGGGGATGTCCCCCTCCTCCACCTCGAAGCCGAGCCCCCGGTAGAAATCCCCGGTCCCCCCCTCGGCGATGAGGGCGATCCATTCGATCCCGCGCTCACGGATGGCCCCGAGGATCCTCCGAAGGATGGCCCTCCCGATCCCGCGGCCCCGATACGCCGGGAGGACGGCGAGATCCTGGATGTAGGCGTCCGAAACCCCGTCCGAGATGGCCCTCCCCATCCCGACCGCCCTCCCGGTCTCTCCCTCGGTAGCGATCACGAAGACAAGGGAGCCCCGGATGATCCCCGGGATCTCGGAGGGGTCGTCTCTTCCCTCCTTCCACCACCCCGCCGACCGGTAGAGGGAAAGGATCTCCTCCGTATCCCATGCCGTGACCACCCTCACCTCAACGTCGGGCTCCTCCTCCACGCGAATGCCCCTTCCGGTTCCACCGGGGGTCCCGGGTTCTCTCCCCGGGACCGGTTTTCCTCCGGTACATGGGAGGAAGGGTCACATATACCCATGGGGGGAAGGGACGGCCCCCGGCCTACAGGAAGGTATCGGAGCAGGTAACGGGAGGGAACCCGCCACATTTATCCCTCCCCTTTCCGAGTACCGGGAGGTGCGATCATGAGCAAGCAGAACTTCTGGCTCGCGGCCATCATCGGGGCCATCGTGATGTTCCTCCTCTCCTTCCTCCCGGTCATCGGACCCCTCATCGGCGGGTTCGTCGCCGGCCTCATTGCACGGGGGAAGCCCTGGAACGGGGCGAAGGCAGGGTTTGTTGCAGGCATCATCGGGGCGATTCTCGCCGCCCTCGTCCTCTTCCTGGGAGCCACGATCCTGGGCGGCATCTTCCACCACGCCCTCGCGGGCCTCCTTATCGGTGCCGGCATCGGGGTGATCGTCGTCGCCATCGGCCTCTACCACGCTCTTCTGGGTCTGGTGGGTGGCGCCATCGGGGCTGCCATACAGAAGGACTGACCATCCTTTTTTTTTAAAAAATCCCCGGATGGGCCCTACGTCGCCATTCCAATGAAGGACCCCGGGGGCAGTGTCCCTCGTTCCCGGGGCCATGATGAATAGAAAGCGGGATATCACTCTTATCCGATGTGCGGGTTCGCGGGAATGCGGATCGTCTGCGCCGAGCTCTGGCTCCGGATGATGTTCGATTCGAGGGAACAAGGACCGGCATCCGCCGGGTAAGAGTACCGGTAACGGGCCGGATCATCCATTCAGGGAATAGATCACAGGACCTCTCCTCGATGGACCTGTCTCACGCATTTCGATCCTTGATCTTCTTCAATGCCTGCGCGGCATCCATGCTCCCTCCCCGCTCAAGAGCACCGAGGAAGAGAAGCGCCTCCCGTCGCAGGTCCCCGTTCTTCGTGGTGGTCGCAATGGCGTAGAGATGGTGTGCCATCCGATCGTTTCCTTCCTTTCTCCGGGTATCCACCTTCTTGCCCCCCTCAATCCCGGAGAGGTGTTCACGTCCCCTCATCAACCTTTGCACGGCGAAGCGTTCGGCAAAGGGAGAAAAATGGCGGATCCTTCCCGTGTCCCGTCGCGGCGGGGAGCCGGGGATAGATTAATGCCCCCTGTCCTCACCGGTTTCTTGTGGATCTCGTCATCGGGACGGCCGGGGACCGGGACTTCTCCATCGACGCCCAGCACCTGGTCACGGGCCGCACCTGCATCATCGCCCAGTCGGGGGCCGGAAAGAGCTGGGCCATCGCCGTCCTCTGCGAGAGGCTCTGCGCCGCCGGCATCGGCTTCTGCATCGTCGACACCGAGGGGGAATACTTCTCCCTCCGGGAGCGGTACCCGGTCCTCTGGGTCGGGTCGGACGAGGGATGCGACGAGGACATCGAGCGGGCCGACCTCAAGGACCTGATGCTCCGGGCCGTGGTGAACGGGACCGCGGTCGTCTTCGACGTTTCCGAGACGGACATGCGGGAGAAGGTGGCGGCCCTCGCGGAGATCCTCTACGACATCGCCTCCGCCCACCGGATCCCCTACCTCCTCATCCTCGAGGAGGCGGACAAGTTCATCCCCCAGGCAAAGGAGTCCCTCAAGAAGATCGAGGAGATTTCGAGGAGAGGGCGGAAGCGGGGCCTCGGCCTCCTCGTCGCGACCCAGCGGCCCTCCCTCGTGACGAAGAACGTCCTCTCCCAGTGCAACAACCAGGCCATCGGGAGGCTCTCCATCGAGAACGACCTCCGGGCCGTGGACCTCTTCTTCGGCTCCCGGGCCGAGCTCGAGGAGCTCGCCGGCCTTGCCCCCGGTGAGTTCTTCGTGATGGGAGGATTCGTGAGGAAGAAGACCCGGATGCGGTTTGCGCCCCGGGAGACCGTGCACCCGGGGACGACCCCGGAGCTTTCCCGGCGCCTGGGGGCCTCCCCGATACCGGGGAAGGCGGGGGGCCGTCCCCCGGCCGCGAGATCCCCGCCCGGCGGTACCGGGCCCGTCGAGCCCGCTCAGGTACCCCCTCTGAACCGCCTTCCCGGGCCGGCCCCTGTCATCTCACGGGAGGAGGCCGTGGCACTCGCCGAGAAGCGGCGGAGGCGGGGGGCGATCCTCGGCCTCGGGGAGAACCGGCTCGTCTCCGTGGAACTCGTGGCATGGCCTATCGCAAGGATCCGGGCGAGGTACCACGGGGGGCTTCTCGGGAGGACCGTCCGGGAGGTGTCTTTCCTCCTCGATGCGGTCCACGGGGACCAGGTCCGGATCCGCCGGGGATTTTCCCTCCGGCCGGGCTTCTCCGAGGTGATGGGCCTCTCCTCCGGCGCGGTCCGGGTCCTCTCCCGCCTTCCCCTCGCCGGTGGGACGCCGGCCGAGGCCGAGGTGCTCTCCGGCCTTCCCCGGGATTCGGTGGCCGCCGCCCTCTCGGCCCTCCAGGAGCGGAGGCTCATCACCGAGGCAGGCAGGGCCGGCGAGGCGAAGATCCTCATCCCCCTCCTCTCCCGGAGGCTCCCGGCACTCTCTTCCCTGAAGGGCGAGGGCGACCTTCCCCCCGGCCAGGGATCC
>DATGDI010000201.1:0-9937 GCA_035310965.1 Methanomicrobiales archaeon | reverse complement strand
CCAGGCGGGCGGGCGTAGAAGGGATCCGGGCGAGCGTGGCGCTCAGGGGATCCGGGCGGTGGGCGCGGAAGGTTCAATTCAGCGGTTGTCCAACTTCTTGCATAGAGGTGGAGGGAGCTTCCGGTGGATAAGGAATCGATGAGAACCCGGATCGCGGTCCTCTCGGCAAGGATGAGGCAGGCAAAATCGAAGGAGGCCCTCGCCGCCGCCGTCGCCGATGAGATCGCCACCTACACCCTGTACGACCTCCTCCGCCTCAGGGCCTTCGTGGAACGGGACCTCCGGCACGTCCCTCCCCATTACCGGTCACGGCTCCAGCCGAGAATGATGGATCACCTGTTCGGGACCCATCACGCCATCATCCTCGCCCATCGGAGGGGCAGGTTCGAGGACCTTCAGGATCCTCCGGAGGGAAAACTGGCCGAATTCTGCGATATGCTCCTCGGGCTACCCGACAGGGAGGAGGGGGATCTCCGGCTCGTTCTCTTCTACTACCTCATCGCCGCCTTCACCATCTTTGTCCGGGAACTCCCGGGCCATCCCGTCGGCACCCCGTTCCCCGGCGGGTTCATCGTCGAGATGCGTGACGGGGTCTACTACTGCCCGGTGAGGGAAAAGGAGGAGGATGTCGAGACCTCCATCTGCCCCTTCTGCCCCGCCAAGCAGAGCGTGCTACCGGGCGACGAACCGCTCCGAGAAGCTGATGGCTGAGAGTTCTTTCTTCGGCGGAAGGGTCATATCGGCTGGATACCCCGCGGGAACGAGGGAGACGAGGGTATAGGAGTCGGGGACCCCGAGGAGCTCCCGCACGGCACCCGCGTAGGGCTTCTTGTCCCCCGCCACCCAGCAGGACCCGATCCCATAGGCCCAGAGGCCGAGGATCAGGTTCATCGTGGCGCAGCAGCAGTCCTCCAGGTAGTATTTCGCCTTCTTCTCCCCGAAGACCGCGAAGCAGGCCCGGGCCCCGGCGATGTGCTTCCCGTAATCGGTGAGACCCGCGATCTTCTGCAGGGTCTCCTTCTCTTCCACCACACCGATGAGCCAGGGCTGGCCGTTCATGGCGGTCGGCGCCTGCCGGGCGCACTCGAGGGCATCCCGGATGGCATCCTCCGGGATCTCGGTGTCCCGGAAGCTCCGGATAGATCTCCTCCCCTTGATGATGGTCGTACCAACATTCATACCCGGCGGTTTGGTCACGGAGGTAGATGAGGCTTGCGCGGGAACCCGTTACCCCGGTACGAGCCTCCCATCAATCGGGGCAGACGGTGATCCCTGATGCATCGACCACGCACCGCTTCCCCTTCGGGATCCTCTCGGAGGTGAAGATCTTCCTTACCCGGTCTTCATCATCTGCCTCGCACCGGGCCCGTTCGAGGAGAGCCTCTGCGAGGGCGAGGGCATCTTCCTCTGAAACGAGTTCACCGAGACCGGGGCAGTCCGAGACGGTGAGTTCCCCGTCCACCAGGGCGAAGGGATAGGTCCGGCAGATCCAGGGACGTGCACGGTAGCGCCTACAGGAGCCATCCGAGAGGAACCGGCACCGGCCCTCCTCCTGGCGCAGGCACCAGCCAAAGGTGACGGCAGACCCGTCACCGCAGGGGATGAATTCAGGATAGGGAACCGCGACCTCCTCCCATGCTCCCCCGCCCGAGGAGACCAGGGCCTCGATCTCGGCGTGGGAGGCAAAAACGAGGCCCGGGTCGTCCGGACCCGAACGGCAGCAGGAGCCGCAGTTCAGGCAAGAAAAGCCGATCCTCCGGATATCCGCCGCGATGTCCGCGAGATCCGGAGTCCCTGGAGAATCCTTCATGGCCACCTCCGGTAACGGTTCAGGCCCCGCCGCAGATGCGGTCGAAGTTCTGGAAGGTAAGCCGCCCGTTCACCGTGTGGCTCACCTCCGGGTGCCACTGGACCCCGTACAGGTGCTCCGACGGCCTTGCCATGGCCTCGATGGAGCAGATGCGGGAGCTCGCGAGGAGGGTGAACCCGTCGGGCATCCGGGTGACCTCGTCCATGTGGGAAGCCCAGACGCTCGTCGCCGAGGGGTAACCCGCGAGGATCTCGTCGGGTTCAGAGATCTCCACCTCGACGAGGCCGTACCCGCCCATGGATCCGGGTGAGACCTTCCCGCCCCGGGCGAGGGCCATGGCCTGCATCCCGAGGCAGATCCCGAGAACCGGGAGCCCGAGCTCCAGGTACCGGGCCGAGTTCCCGGCCCTCTCCATGGAGGGGCCGCCCCCGAGAATGATCCCCCGGCACCCCCCCGCGACCTCGCCGGTCGGGGTCGTGTTCGGCACGAGCTCGGCGGGAATCCCCATGTCCCGGAGGCTGCGGAGGATCAGGTGGTTGAACTGCCCGAAGTTGTTCACCACGTAGAGGGGCCGCATGGGAGGTACATTGGCCTCCGGATCTTTAGAAGGTTTTCAATACGACGAGGCGGTCGAGAGGATCGTCTCCCGGATCTCCTCCTCGCTCCTCCCCATGATCCGGGCGAGGAACATGGCGCCCCCGGCCCCGATCCCTTCCTTGACTTCCCCGGCGCAATAGCGGGCCAGGCCCGGATGCCCGATGCCGCCGAAGTCCGGATCGATGTAGTAGACCTGGGCCCCGACCATCCCTGCCGTGGCGGCGAACCCCGCCGAGGGATCGTCCCGGACGTACACGGTGGTCACGATCGGGGGCACCTTTTTCCCGAGATCCCGGAGCACCGCGGCGACCGCGAGCATCTGGGTCCCACCCGCAAGCACCGTATCGCCCCGGAAGGAGGCGGCAATCCCGGCCGCGACCGCGAGCATCGGATCCCCGCCGATCCGGATGACATCGAGGGGATCCGTCGGTGTCTCGGCCCGGATACGCTCCTGGACCCGGGCGCAGATCGCCTCCTTCAGGGCCACCGGGTTGTCCACAAAGGAGGAGGAGACGCTCGCCGGGATTCCCAGGCCCCGGAGGACGCAGAGCGCGGTGGTCGTGCCGCCGGGCACGCACTCGCCGAGCAGCAGGAGGTCCCCTGCCCGCGAGAGGAGCCTTCCGACCTGTTCACCCCGGGCGTAGAGCTCCCTCGCCATCGGCACGGCATCCCCGTCGCGGGGGTCCCGCCCCGGTTCCCCGTACACGTCCAGGCAGGGGACCACGGGCTTCGTCGTGAGCCCGGCATTCACGAAGACCGGCTCCATGCCGAGGAGCACCATCATCGCCCGGGTGATGACCGCCGGGGTGGGACAGCCCGTCGGGGTGTTCGGTTTCCACCTCCTGCTCCGGATGACCCCGCGGGTGATGAGCTCGGAGTCGAGGATCGGCGTGAGCACCGTCTTCTCGGGGGACATCCCGGCCCCCGACACCCCGGGGACCGTGGAGAGAAGGGTGTTCCCGAGGACGATGGCAAAGACCGGACACTTCGGGCGGAACGGGGGCGTACCCGAGAGGAAGGGCATACCGATCTCTATAAGAAGCCCCGGATAAAAAATGGATCACATCATGTTCGGGATCGCGGAGAGGCTGGAGGCAAAGGGAATCGACCTCCCCTCGATGGTGGAGGCCGCGATGGCCCTCTACGTCCCCCACGGGATGTCCCCGGAGGAGGCCGGGGGGGTCGTTGCCCGGAAGCTCGAAAAGGCCATGCGGGACCCGAACGTCTCCTCCCTCCTCCTCGCCGCGGTCCTCCTCGAGGAGGAACTCTGCACGGGGAGGCCCGGGACCATCGGGGGCGACCCGGTCTTTCTCCTCTCGGACGAGATCCTCGGCATGGCCATCGCCGAATACATCGGGGGGACCTGCGCCCGGTTCGAGTTCACCCGGTACGACCAGAAGAAACCCGGGATCCTCTCCCGGCTGGGGCCGTTCCTGGACGATGCCGTGGCGGGACTCATCGCCGGCTGCACCTCGAGACTCTACACGGAGTGCGTGGAATGATCCTGGACCCGGTCATCGCCCTCCTCCAGTTCGAGACCCGTCTCCCCCTGGGGAGAACGGTCGACCTCGGCGCCTTCGCACGCCACCCGTGGCTGTACCCTCTCGCGGGCTATGTGTCCGGGGGGATCGCCGCCCTCGCAGCATTCCTCATCGCACCGCGCCCCCTGGGGGCGGCCATCGCGCTCTCCCTCGCCCTCCTCGTCACCGGCTTCCACCACCTGGACGGCCTCCTCGACTTCGGCGACGGCCTCATGGCCCATGGCAGCCGGGAGAAACGGGTCGCGGCCCTGACCGACCGGGCCATCGGGGCCGGGGGTATCGGCCTCGGCCTCGTGGTGACCCTCGTATCCTTCGCGGCCCTCCAGTCTGTCCCATCCGCGTGGATCGCCATCCTCGCCGGGGAGGTCCTTGCCCGCCTGGGGACCGCCTGGATCACCGTGGCCGGCCGGCCCTTCCGGGAGGGGATCCACGCGACCCTCCACGGCGGTGCCCGGCCCGTGCACGGCCTCTACGCCCCCGTCCCCGCCCTGCCCCTCCTTCTCCTTCTCCCGTCCGGTTCCCTCCTCCTCGCGGGAGCGGTCACGGCCATCACCGTTGCCGCAATGATCGCCCTCGGGGACCACCTCTTCGGCGGGGTGAACGGTGACCTGGCCGGTGCGACCCACGAGATAGTCCGGGCTCTCGTGATCGCGTCCCTTGTCCTGATCCCCTGAGAAAAAGATCACCCTTTTTATCTCATCGGGGTGCATCCTCCTGTACCATGGGTCCCCATTACGGCATCCATCTCCGGGGCGGCGTCATTACCGAGCGGGACGTCGACCTCTGCACCATCCGGGTGAGGGTCCCGGCGGGGAACCTCACGGTCGAGCAGATGAGGGGCCTTGCGAACATCTCGAAGAGGTACGGGAAGGGCTTCGTCCACTTCACCGGCCGGCAGGCGGCCGAAATCCCCCACGTGAATCCGAAGCACCTGGTCCGGATCACCCGGGCCCTCGCGAAGAACGGGACCCCCCTCGGGTCCGAGAAGGACGAGGTGGTGAACATCGTCGCGTGTCCCGGGAAGGAGAGGTGCAAGTACGGGATGGTCGACACCATCAGCCTCGCGAGGAAGCTCGACGAGCGGCTCTTCGGGAAGGAGATGCCCGTGAAGATGCGCATCTCCATCTCCGGCTGCCCGAACGCCTGCACGAGCCCGATGCTGAACGAGATCGGGATCATCGGCCGGGTGAAGCCGAGGCGGATCCCCGGCCTCTGCACGGGCTGCGGGACCTGTGCCGAGTACTGCAAGGAATGCGCCATCTCCATCAGGAACGGGATCTCGGTCCTTGACGAGGAGAAGTGCGTCCAGTGCGGGGTCTGCATCCAGTCCTGCCCCTTCCACCTCCTGAAGTCAGAGCACACCCACTACCTGGTCATGGTGGGAGGCAGGAGGGGGCGGCATCCCCGGACCGGGCGGACCCTCCTCGCCATCGAGGAGGAGGACAAGGTGGTGGAGGCCGTCGAGCGGATCATCCAGTGGGTCTACCGGCGGGCCTGGAGCGGGCGGCTCCTTTCCGACCAGCTGGACGACCTGCACTTCGAGGGGTTCAGGAACGAGATCGCCGGCCAGCTTCAGCAGTGATGGTACATGGACGAGAACCCCTCGTTCCCGTCATCGTCGCAGTTGATGGCATCCCCGTCCCGGATCAGGGTATTGAACATCATTCCCGCGTTCATGAGGGCCTCGTCCGGGGCCGTCCCCCTCCTCACGTCCTTGTAGGCCGAAAGAATCGGGGAGGGCATGGACCTCTTCCCGATCTGGACACCCGCACAGTGCGTGCAGTACGCGCAGTGGCTGTGCACGGTCACCTCGCCGTCGGCACACTGGACCGTCACCCGCTCGGATAGCGGGCTGCGGGAAAAGGAGAGAACCTTCATCGCTGTGATCATGGACGCCCCATGGGATATGAGGATGTCGATCCTCCCGGAATTCATGCCTTCGGGCAGTTTTCCCCCGAACGGACACAGCGGCCGGCATGCCCCAGACCGGGTTCTCTCCGGCAGGAAAACACGGGCCTGTGACTATAATTTATATAGTCCTGTCCCCAATAATTTACACTCGCATCACACGGATTGTGAGCCCATCGTATTTCATTCGATACACTGGAGGATCAAGGAAAATGGCAGCGGCAAAGCCCCATCTGAATCTTGCCATCATCGGCCACATCGACCACGGGAAGTCGACTCTCGTGGGGAGGCTCCTCTTCGAGACGGGAGCCGTACCCCCCCATGTCATCGAGCAGTACCGGAAGGAGGCCGAGAGCAAGGGGAAGGGAACCTTCGAGTTCGCCTGGGTCATGGACAACCTGAAGGAGGAGCGGGAACGGGGGATCACCATCGATATCGCCCACAAGCGGTTCGACACCGCCAAGTACTACTTCACCGTCGTGGATTGTCCCGGGCACCGGGACTTCGTCAAGAACATGATCACCGGCGCCTCCCAGGCGGACGCGGCGGTCCTCGTGGTCGCGGCCTCGGAGGGCGTACAGGAACAGACCAAGGAGCACGTCTTCCTGGCCCGTACCCTGGGCATCAACCAGCTCATCATCGTCATCAACAAGATGGACGCGGTGAACTATGACCAGAAGCGCTTCGATGCTACGAAGACCGACGTCACGGCCCTCCTCAAGATGGTCGCGTACAAGCCCGATGACATGCTCTTCATCCCCGCCTCGGCCTTCCAGGGCGTGAACATCTCGAAGAAGTCGGACAAGACCCCCTGGTACAAGGGCCCCACCGTGCTCGAGGCCCTGGATACCCTGAAGGAGCCGGAGAAGCCGACGACCCTGCCTCTCCGCCTGCCCATCCAGGACGTGTACAGCATCAGCGGGATCGGGACGGTGCCCGTGGGCCGGGTCGAGACCGGCATCCTCAAGAAGGGGATGAACGTCATCTTCATGCCGGCCAACAAGACGGGCGAGGTCAAATCCGTGGAGATGCACCACGAGGAGATCCCCCAGGCGGTGCCCGGGGACAACGTGGGCTTCAACATCCGCGGGGTCGCAAAGAACGAGATCCGGCGGGGCGACGTGGTAGGCCCTGTTGACAACCCCCCGACGGTTGCCGACGAGTTCACGGCCCAGATCGTGATCCTCTACCACCCGAGCGCCATCACCGTGGGCTACACCCCCGTGTTCCACTGTCACACCGCTCAGGTGGCCTGCACGGTCACCGCCCTCAAGAAAAAGCTCGACCCGAGGACGGGCCAGACGAAGGAGGAGAACCCCACCTTCTTAAAGACCGGCGACGCGGCCATCGTCCAGATCAAGCCGAGCCGGCCCCTCGTCATCGAGAAGATCAAGGAGATCCCCCCCATGGGAAGGTTCGCCATCCGGGACATGGGCTCCACCATCGCCGCGGGCATGTGCATCGACATCGTGCCGAAGATGATGAGATAATTTTTTCGGGGGAAAGTCATGCAGAAGGCCAGAATACGCCTGACAGGAACGGACTGCAAAAAGGTCGAGATGGTCTGCGAGCGTATCCGGGAGATCGCGGAGCGGACGGGCGTGAATCTGGCCGGGCCGATCCCCCTCCCGACGAGGAGGCTCGTGGTCCCCGTCAGGAAGAGCCCCGACGGTGAGGGAACCGCGACCTGGGACCGGTGGCAGATGCGGATCCATAAAAGGCTCATCGACATCGATGCCGATGAGCGGGCGCTCCGGCAGCTGATGCGCATCCAGGTGCCGAAGGATATCGGGATCGAGATCGTCCTGGAGAGCTAGGCATGCGGCGGGAGACCGCCTGGCTCACCGAGCGCCTCCGCTCCATTTTTACCTTCGACCGTATCTTCCTCCTCATCCTCGTTCTCACCGTTCTTCTCCGTTTCTCCCAGCTGGACCTCAAGCTTTTCCACCATGACGAGGCCATCCACGGCTGGTTCTCCTACCGGCTCCTCCACGAGGGGATCTGGACCTACGACCCCTCGTACCACGGCCCCCTCCTCTACTACGCGACCGCCGGCATGTTCTGGCTCCTCGGGGACGGGGACGTCGTGGGAAGGCTCATCCCCTCCCTCCTCGGGACCCTCATCGTCGCCCTCGTCTATCCCCTCTACCGGATGGGGTACCTGGACCGTCGCCAGACCCTCGTCGGTGCCCTCTTCCTCGCTCTTTCACCGGATCTCGTGTACTTCTCCCGGTTCCTCAGGCACGACATCTTCATGCTCTTTTTCATCATGCTCCTCCTCGTCACCCTTCTCGCCTACATCGAGACCGGCAGCCGGTGGTACGGCCTCGGCGTGGCAGTCGCGGTCGCCGGGGGGATGGCCTGCAAGGAGGAATTCCCGGTCATCCTCCTCATCTTCGGCATCTACTTCATCTACGCCGCCTGGAGGGGACGGATCCGGTTCCCCTCCCGGTGGAGGGTTGACCTCGCCCTCTTCACGGTAGTCGCCCTCGGGATCATCGCCTTCTTCTACTCCTCCCTCGGGCAGCATCCGGAGATCCTCCTCGATGCCGCCCAGCGGGCCATCGGCCACTGGCTCGAGATACACGAGGCATGCCGGCTCTGCGGGCCCTGGTACTTCTACCTCCTCCTCTTCGCCATCTACGAGCTCCCCATCCTTATCCTCGCCATCGCCGGGACCCTCCAGTTTCTCGCGGCCCGCACCGACCTCCGCGGATGGTGGGAGGATCTCCGCCGGAGGATCCGGCGCGAGGAGCCTTCCACGGAGACCCTCCTCGCCCGGTTGGGGGCGGCTCCGAATGCCCTTTCCCCGATGGAGGCAAAGAGGGAGGAGTTCTTCGGCTTCTGCATCTGGTGGATGGTCCTCTCCATGGCCTTCTACGCCATCGTGAACGAGAAGGTCCCCTGGCTCATCATCCCCCAGCTCCTCCCGGCGGTCTTCGTGGCCATGTACCGTCTGACCGACACAAAGACCATCATCGCGATCGTCTCGGTCGCCTTCCTCGTCCTCGCCACCTGGCACACCTCCTTTGTCCCCGCCGATGTGAACGAGCCCATCGTCCAGGTACAGAACTCCGAGGATCTCCGGGGCCTCTTTTCCCAGATCGACAACTCGAGCCGCGTCGCCGTGGCCTCCGAGAACTACTGGCCGCTGCCCTGGTACTACCGCGGGGTGATAGCGAAGAAGCTCGCCTACTACGGGAAGAGGGTGGACGAGGCAACCATCTATGACAACAACTACGACCTGGTCATCGCCTACGACCAGTCGAGCTACTCATTCCTCGACGGGTACGAGAAGAGAACCATCAGGCTGAACTACTGGTTTTCCTCCTACGATAACCAGGACCGGCTCCTGGCGTGGTACTTCCTCAGGGACGGGAAAATGGGGAGTATGAACCTGGATATCTTCACTAGGGAGGTTTCGTAAGAGGGAGGTTTCGTAAGAAACCGACCTCGAGCGACGACGACTATTTCCGTTTGAAATAGGAGTGCCGCGACGGGTAGTCGCGGCCAAGTCGTGAGAAACCGAACTGGGGCAACCCGCCGTCAGGCGGGGTGTTACCCGAGTTCGTCCCAGTGCATCTTCTTCCGGTAGATGATGACCCCGGCGATGATGGCCACCACGACGATCACGATGAGGACGGGGAGGAAGGCCGAGAGGTTCGGGAGCCCCGGGAGCTGGAAGCCCTGGCCGAGCTCGGTCTTCAGGTCGAGGGAGAGATTCCAGGCCTGGTTCGCGAGGGCGAGCCCGTCGTTGGCCTTGCCCCGTGCCGCCGGGTAACTGCCGGAGGTGAAGGATTCGTTCGCACTCGCGATGGCCTGTGCGGCGAGGTCCCGCTTGTTGATGATGGGTACGAGCCTCGGGTCTGACGCCTTCAGGCTGTCATTCACCGTGAACTCTTTGAGGAGCCCGTCCACCGAAATGATCATCGCCCTCGCCTTCTGGAGGGTGTTGTCGGCATCCGCCTGGTCGAGGGCGGTCTGTCCTGCATTGATATTTGCCGTCGCGGTATCGAGAAGGGACTGAACCTGGGTGGGCGACGAGATGAGGGCATTCTCCGCATCACTCAGGGCATTCTTC
>DATGDI010000200.1:0-1532 GCA_035310965.1 Methanomicrobiales archaeon | reverse complement strand
GGGTCTTCTCCCACGATGTCGGGGATGCCCACGTGAGAGGGGATTTGCACCTGCACGACCTGGGCTATGTGGACCGGCCCTACAGTTCGAGCCAGACCCTGGAGTTCGTCAAGAAGTTCGGCCTCAACCTGCCCAACACCTTCTCGGCCTCGAAGCCGGCCAGGCACGCGGAGGTGCTGCTCGCGCACATGGTCCGCTACAGCGCCGTCCTGCAGGGGTATTTCTCGGGAACCATCGGCTGGGACGCCGTGAATGTCTTTTTCGCCCCCTACCTGGAGAAGCTCTCGGACCGGGAGATCGAGCAGATCGCCCAGATGCTCGTCTTCGAGTTCTCCCAGCTTGCCGTCTCGCGGGGCGGCCAGGCCATTTTTACCGAGATCGGGATCTACTGGGAAATCCCCCGGCACCTGCGCGACGTGCCCGCCATCGGCCCCGGAGGGGAGCTCACGGGGAAGAGCTATGGACACTACGCAAAAGACGCGCAGCGCTTTGCCGGGGCCCTCTTCGAAATCTACCGCGAGGGCGATGCCCTGGGGAGCCCCTTTTTCTTCCCGAAGCCGCTTTTGAGGATGACGGAGGACTTCTTCGAGACACCCGGCCACGAGGATTTTCTCCTGCAGGTCTGCGGGGCGGCCGCCGAGAAGGGGAACCCCCATTTCATCTTCGACCGCAACGGGACCCTCAAGGTTCCGCGGTGCCTGAGCCTCGACTTCGCAAGCGACGGCCAGGCCCGCAGGGAAGCGCAAAAGCCCTGGGAGATGCGCTATGCCTCCATCCAGAACGTGACGCTTAATCTCCCGAGGCTGGGATACCTTGCCGAGGGCAATGACACGCACCTCTTTTCCCTGATCTCGGAGCGGATGGAGATCGTCGCCAGGGCCCACACCCAGAAGAGGCAGTTCATCGAGAGGCTCCTCGCCATCGGTGACGGAGGCCCCCTGGCCCTGCTGTCCATGGACTGCGTAGGGTCAGCCTATCTGAAACTGGACCGGGCCACCTGTCTCATCGGGATGGTGGGGCTCAACGAGCTCGTGCAGCTCCACCGGGGCGCACAGCTTCACGAGGACGAAAAGGCATTGAAATTCGGGCTCAAGATCCTCGGCCACATCCAGAAGATGGCGGCCAGGCTGGGACGGCAGCACAGCATGCGGTTCATTCTCGAACAGACCCCTGCCGAGAGCACCGCCTACCGGTTCGCCAGGCTCGATCTCAAGTACCACTCCCCCCGGTCGGGACATCTTGTCCGGGGAGACATCGCCCGGGGCGAGATGTACTACACGAACTCGACGCAGCTCAACATCGCCGCCAAGACGGACCCCTTCGGTCGGGTGCGGAGCGAGGGCCTCTTCCACCCCCTCATAGACGGCAATGCCATCACGTCGATCTGGCTTGGCGAGTCCAGACCTTCGGCCGAGGCACTTGCCCGATTCATCACGAGGGCCTTTCGCGAAACGACAAGCAGCCAGATCGTCTTCTCGCCCGAATTCACGGTCTGTCCCGCCTGCCGGCAGACGGTGCGCGGTCTCAAGGCG
>DATGDI010000199.1:0-3850 GCA_035310965.1 Methanomicrobiales archaeon | reverse complement strand
AGTAAAACCATCAAAACACTGCTTCCCTATTGCGATTGCCTGATGACGACACGCGGGGCAGTGCGGAGCAATATTGCTCCCGAGGATGTCGGATCAAAACCCATCATGTTGCGGGTTACGGGGGGAAACAGCGTTTCAAATGAAGAGTTAAGTGATGAAAAGATTACGGTGACCATTCAGGAAGCCATCCGGATGGATGCGGCCGGTGTCGCCGTCAGCGTGTATATCGGCTCTGCCAATCAGCAACAGACGATTCTCAATCTCACTGATATGATCAACCAGGCCGAAGAGTATGGAATCCCCGTTCTGGCCGTAACAGCCGTGGGTAAAAACATGGCCCGGGATTTGCGCTATCTCGCTCTTGCATCCCGTATCTGCCAGGATGCCGGGGCCCGGATTATCAAAACCTATTATTGCGAGGAATTTTCCAGACTGGTTGACGCCGTTACTCCCACTGCGGTCGTCGTTGCAGGAGGCAAGTACAGCAGCCCTCCTGACGCTCTCCAGATGGCCTACAACTCTGTCCAGGCGGGTGCCGTGGGAGTCGATTTCGGACGAAATATTGTCCAGGATGACAATCCGGTCGGCATGATCAAAGCAATTGGGACCATTGTTCATGGGAATCATACCGTAAAGGAAGCCCTGGATATCTACAATGCAAGTCTACCCCATGCATCCAGACTTGACTAAATTTTTCAAACATATAGACATGTACTCTCCACAGGGAACAGAATGAAAGCAGCCATCTATTATTCGAACAGTGACATTCGCATCGAAGATGTTGAAGATCTCCCCGTCGGGCCGGGAGAGATCAAGGTCAAGATCATGGCATGCGGAGTGTGCGGGTCGGATGTCATGGAATGGTATCGGATGAAGCGGGCTGGAAGACCGGGTGGTATCGGGGCGTTTGGACATGAATGCACGGGAATTATTGCAGAAATCGGTCCCGGCGTAGATCTGAAATGGAACGTCGGAGATCGGGTCGTGGTTACCCACCATGTACCATGCAATACCTGTAATGCCTGTGTGCGTGGGCATACAACCGCCTGTGACACCCTGCAAAAGACAAAATTTAAAAATGCGTTCGGAGCGTTTGCAGAACATGTGGTTCTGCCCGCGATCAATGTGGATCGGGGCATGTTACCCCTCCCCGAATCGGTTTCTTTTGACTTGGGAACCTTTGTTGAACCCCTGGGAAGTGTTTTGCGTGGGCAACACTGGGCTCCGACCTCGGATGGTCGATCGGTCCTGATCATCGGTGCCGGTATCACCGGATTGTTGCATATCCAGGCAGCCCGTCTGAATGGTGCGGGATTTATTGCTGTCTCCAATCCGAGTCCCGAACGGTTGAGGATCGCTAAAAAATTCGGTGCCGATGCAACCATTTCCGCCACTGAAGATGTTCCCGGAAGGTTTAAAGAATTAAACGGTGGCCTGGGCGCAGATACCGTTATTATGACAGCACCGGTTCCCGTTTGCGTGAAACAGTCCCTTGAAGCAGTCGGACCGGGGGGTACGATCTTGTTTTTTGCCCCCACACGTCCCGAGATCCAGTCCGAAATAAATCTCTGGAACCTGTGGCAAAAGGAGGTGACGATTACCCATTCCTATGGTGCCGATTTCCATAATCTTTCAACGGCCCTGAAATTGATACAGTATAAAAGAGTGAATGTAACCGACATGATAACCCATGTTTTTCCCTTACAAAAAACGGCCGATGGGTTTCTCCTGACTGCCAGACACCGGGATGGCAGTCTAAAAGTTATCATCCACCCGCAGGAATAACGTTTTTTTTCGAATTTCTCAAATGGGGCATTTCATGAGAAATGACCCTCGGTCACCGAAGGTGACACGTGCATCCAACAGAGGGGGTGGTCGAGCTTCGATACTTGAGACCACATCAAGGTGGGGAACACCTCGCCCTATGATGATCCGGAGGGTATGCGTGCCCCATTTCCCACCCCTCGTAATGCCAATAGATTGGTGAAAAAGGTCTGGGACTACAAGACCCCGAGATAGAGGGGGGAGACTCTCCCTCATCTCAGATCATGCGGTAGGTCTCGAGGTTCAGCGGGGAGTGGGTCTCGATGTGGTACCGCTTGTGGAGGGAGACGGCGAGGTCGATGGTCTTGTTCTCGTCGCCGTGGATGGTAAAGATCTTCTCCGGCCGGGGCTGGAGGTGGCCGATGTAATTCATGAGCTCCCGCCGGTCCGAGTGGCCCGAGAACCCGTCCACGGTGTCGATCTCCAGGTTGATGGCGATGGTCTCCCGGCCCCCGAGGGGGACCTCCCGCCAGCCCTTCTGGATCCGCCGGCCGATGGTTCCCTCGGCCTGGTAGCCGACGAAGACGAGGGCGTTTCTCGCGTCCGGGGCGAGGCCCTTCAGGTACTCCATGACCGGCCCGCCGTTCAGCATCCCCGAGGTGGTGATGATGACGCAGGGGTCGCCGCCCATGACCTGCTCCCGGCGCTCGGACGAGTCGACCTGCACGAAGCAGGGGGCGAGGAAGGGGTTCATCCCGTCGTGGAAGATCTGGTTCCTCAGGTCGGCGTTCAGGTACTCGGGGTACGTGGTGTGGATGGCCGTCGCCTCCCGGATCATCCCGTCCAGGTAGACGTTCACCCGCGGGATCTTCCCCATGCGCATCCCCTCCTCGAGGGCGAGCATGACCTCCTGGGACCGGCCGACGGCAAAGGCCGGGATGAGGACCTTTCCCCCCCGGGAGAGGATGGTGTTCACGACCTCGTAGAGC
Organism: Methanomicrobiales archaeon; assembly: GCA_035310965.1. GTDB lineage: Archaea > Halobacteriota > Methanomicrobia > Methanomicrobiales > JACTUA01 > JACTUA01. Next base: position 1,097 of record DATGDI010000199.1, on the reverse strand, counting down.
TTGAGCTCCGCCTCTCTCCGGGGCGGCTGGATGTCGTTCTGGCCGCCGTAGGTGGACTCCATGAAAACGGTCTCGAGCCGGGGGAACTGGGAGGCCGCGGGGGAGAAGAGCCGGCTCTTGCTGTAGTTGAAGTCCCCGGTAAACGCGATGTTGTACAGGCCGTCCCCGATGTGGAAGTGGGCGATGGCCGAGCCAAGGATGTGCCCGGCGTTGTGGAAGGTGAGCTTGATGTCCGGGGCGATGTCCGTCACCGCCCCGTAGTTGAGGCTGATGGAGTGCCGGATGAAGTTCTTCACGTCGGTGGAGGTGTAGGGGGTCTTTCCCGCCTCCTTCTGGATGACCTCCAGGTAGTCGAGCTGGAGCATGGCCGAGAGGTCCCTCGTCGGCGGGGTGCAGTAGACCGGGCCATCGAAGCCGTACTTGAAGAGGAGGGGGATGAGGGCGCAGTGATCCAGATGGGCGTGGGTGAGGACCACGGCGTCGAGCCCGGAGAGGGGGTGGATCTCGGGCACGTAGAGGTAGGGGGTGCCGTTGGCATTGCTCGGCTTCTCGCCGCAGTCGAGGAGGATCTTGCTCTCCGGGGTGGAGATGAGGAAGGCGGCCCTCCCCACTTCCCGGCAGCAGCCGAGGGTCGTGACCCGGACCCACTCGTCCTTCGAGGTGGTCTCCCGGTGGATCCGCCGGCCGATGGCCCGGAGGAAGATCTTCCGCTCCTCCTTCACCGACCGGAGGTACTGCCGGATCTGCTTGATGGTCGTGGACTCGATGGGCGGCGTCCGGACGACCTTCGGGGTCCAGCCGATCTCCTTCGTGATCTCCCGGAGGGTCGCCCCGTTCTTGCCGATGACGACCCCGGGCTTCTCGGCCTCGATGAGCACCTCGCCCGTGTCCGCATCAAAGAAGAGGTCGGTGATCCCCGCGGTTTCGGGTACCACCTCGTTGATCCTGCCGATGGCCCTGTCGGGATCCTCGAGGATGGTGGGCCGTACCACGATCCTCTTCCGGAGGTCGCGGGCCAGGATCTTGATGAGGTCGGCCTGGTCCGCGAACTTCTTCGGGTCCTCGGTGTAGATGACGAGCTCGGGGCCCTCGAACTC